>CALCTW010000051.1 GCA_937907055.1 uncultured Clostridia bacterium
TCTCTTCCAGACCGGCGACCATACGCAGGGTGGTGGATTTACCGCAGCCGGAAGGACCGACCAGAACGATAAATTCCTTATCTTCGATATCCAGGGTGAAGTCGCTGACAGCGGTCACGCCACCGGCATAGACTTTGTAGATGTGCTGCAAAGATACGCTTGCCATTCGTATTTCCTCCATCAAATCTGTTTTTTCTTGATTTTTTTATGGATGCCTCAGAGGGGCATTCCTGACAATGGATATTATAAGCGATTTCTCCGCTAAAAACCACCCCACGATTTTCACAAATTTTGATATCATATTTCCCTGTTTTTTTGTGATAATTGGATAAAGGACGACCCGAATCAACAATTCCGTTGACTTTTTATGTACAAATACTACAATATAAAAGCACAATGAATGCGAAGATATCCGCCTGTCAGTCCGCCGCGTGATCCCGCCTGAAAGCGGCAGACAGCAGGCGGTCGATTTGAAAGGATCGGGGGATGCCTGTGGAAACGATCGATAATGGAACCGAGAATGAAATGGTCAACAATGAAATTGTAAAAGATGAACATATAAAGGAAGAAAAATTCCGGCAGATGCTTATCGGCGCGAAGCGTGCCGTCTTTTTCGGCGGGGCCGGGGTCTCCACGGAAAGCGGCGTGCCGGATTTCCGCTCGCAGGACGGCCTCTATCGCCAGCAGTGGCGCTATCCGCCGGAAACCATCCTGAGCCACACCTTCTTTATGCGCAACACGGAGGAGTTTTTCCGTTTTTACCGTCAGAAGATGCTCTTTCCGGGCGCGCGTCCCAACGCGGCGCACCGCGCGCTGGCAAAGCTGGAGCAATCCGGTCATCTTCAGCGGGTCATCACCCAGAATATCGACGGTCTGCATCAGGCGGCGGGCTCAGTCCGGGTCACGGAATTGCACGGCAGTGAGCTGCGCAATTTCTGCATGCGGTGCGGCAGGGCTTATCCCGGTCTGCAGACCATGCTGGGAGAGGAGCCCGTTCCGCGCTGCGCCTGCGGCGGTATCATCAAGCCGGATGTCGTTTTATATGAAGAATCCCTGAAGCCGGAGGATATCGAAACGGCGGTGGAAGCCGTGGATCAGGCCGATCTTCTCATCGTCGGCGGCACCTCGCTCACCGTCTATCCGGCCGCGGCCTTCGTGCAGTCCTTCCGCGGTCCGGTCGTGGTGATCAATAAGACGCCCACCCCCATGGATCGGCGGGCGGATCTGCTGTTTGACCGCCCCATCGGTTTGGTTCTGGATCGCGTTGTTAATGATTTGTAATATTTACATTCAAATAGTTGACATTTCTTAATAATTTTGATATATATTAGACGGATATCACTATCCTGAGCGGAACATATCCGCTCTAACATACCGCGTATAAATGGAAGGTGAACACAAAATGTCTACCGGAAAGAAGAATAACCCGGGCATGAAAGCCCTGATCGCCCTTGCCGTGGTGCTGGTCATTCTGGTCATTGCGGCAGCAGGCGCGTATCTCATGTACCGGAAGGCCAGGACGGATCGGGATAATTTCCAGATCAACGCCCAGACCGATGCTGTCAATGCCACCAACAGGCAGTTGGAGCAGTGGCAGGCACAGCAGGCGGAGGTCGATGCCTATAACGAGCGGATGGGTGTTGTGGTCACCCCGGCCCCGGTCATGAACGGCTGGAGCGTCGTGGATATGACCGGCTATGACATGCAGAATCCCACCATGCTTTCCATGGATCGTCAGTCTCTGCTGCTGGGCGGCGGCGTGCTGGTCAATTACTGGCATCCCGTTCCGGCCGATATGCCGGAGGATCAGCTGGTCAGCATCCAGACCGCGCTTGAAAAGCGCTGGCAGGTCTCCAGCGCCTCTGTCCGTCTGTTCCCGGTCGCGGCCGCCGCGCTCGATACCATGCTGAATGCCGCCAAGAGCGAAGGCATGGAGAACTACATCATCGAAGAGGGCTATCGCGAGAACGCCAGACAGCTGGAGATCTGGAACAAGGAAGCTTCTCTGAGCAAGTACAGCAATTACAGCGGCGCCGGTCTGGATGAACGCGTGAACAAGGTGGTCGCCAAGCCGGGCACCTCTGAATACCAGAGCGGCTTCGCCATCTGCATCCAACGCTACAAGTCCGGTGAGAGCGATTTCAACCGCTCCTTTGCCGGCACGGAGCACAGCGAATGGCTGATCAATAACGCCTGGAAGTACGGCTATGTTTTCCGCTATCCCATCGACGGCTATCCCGCTTCCGATACTGTGGATAAGAGCTATATCACCGGCCGTAACAACAAGCTGAGCATCTACCGCTATGTGGGTCTCGCCAACGCCGCTGTCATGAATACCAATGACTGGTGCATGGAAGAGTATTACGAGTATCTCGCTTCTCATCCGCATCTCATGGTCTATGAGAACGGCAGGCTCCGCTATGAGGTCGTCCGTGTCAAATATGACGGCAGCGCCATGGTCAATGTGCCGGTCAATGCCGCCTGCAACGCCTATGAGATCACGCTCGATAACCTGGGCGGCATCATCGTGGCCATGACCTTCAACTGAGGAAGATCCCTTCATCCCCTATCCGTGTATCAGGCACCGCTTTCGGGCGGTGCTTTTCATTTTCCGGTTTTCCCCTGCCGCTCTTGACAGGGGGCGGACGATGGTATACATTTATCCTGTGATCATCCGCCTGTCACGGGTTTTCACAGGCTCTTTTCTCTGCTTTTTATTCTGCTGAACGATAGATCCGGAGGATATCATCATGCCGATGCTGACCATTCAGAATGAATGCCTCAAGGTAACGGTCTCCACGCTGGGCGCGGAGCTGCAGCGCGTCACCGATGCGAGCGGTGAGCGTCTCTTTGACGGCGATCCGGCCTTCTGGCCCAATCACGCGCCGGTCCTGTTCCCTTACGCGGGCGGTCTGGTGGATAACGCCTTCACCTACAAGGGCGTCACCTATCCCGCCAAGACCAAGCACGGCTTCGCGAGACGCGCGGAATTCCGTGTCGAATCGCAAAGCGAAAGCAGCGTCACCCTGCTCACCGATGAACCCAATGAGGAGTATCCCTTCGAATACGCCTTCCGTGTCCGCTATGAGCTGGAGGGCGCCGCGCTGAAGATCAGCTACATCAGCCGCAACACTTCCGCTTCGGAGCCGATGATCTTCGGCTGCGGCTGTCATGAAGCGCTGGCCTGCCCGGGCGGCATCGAAGGCTGTAAGGTGGTTTTTGACCGTCCCTACACGCTGCGCCACTATCGTCTGGACGGCGCGCAGATCGTCCGTGAGCCGGAGATCATCGCGGAAAACACCGATACCCTGGAACTCAGGTACGATTATTTCACCGTGGATGCCCTTGTGTTCCGCGATCTGAACTGCCCCTCGCTCACCCTGCAGCGCCCCGACGGGCACGGTGTGCAGCTCGAATGCGCGGATTTTGCCCATCTGCTCATCTGGACCAAGCCGGGCGCGCCCTACATCTGCCTGGAGCCGTGGACCAATCCGCCCGAGTGGGTGGGAGCCTCTCAGGAACTGACACAGAAGAGCGGCATGATGACGCTGCAGCCGGGTGAAGAGGATACCCGTGTCCACACCCTGCGTTTCTTCTGATCCATTTTCCCGATTCTCGTTTTTCTACAGGAGTATTATTTCATGCGTTTGCAAAAATATCTGGCACTATGCGGTGCCGCCAGCCGCCGCCACGCGGAGGAGCTGATCGCGCAGGGGCGTGTTCAGGTCAACGGCGAGGTCATTACGCAGATGGGCGTACAGGTCGAGGAGGGCGATGAGGTTCGCCTGAACGGCAAAGTGATGCGCCCCGAACCGGTCAAAAAGTACATTATCTATCACAAGCCCGCCGGTGAGGTCACCACGGTCAATGATCCCGAGGGCCGCGCCTGCGTGCTGGATCATTTCCGTGATTATCCCGTCCGTCTTTTCCCGGTCGGCCGTCTGGACTACGATTCCGAGGGTCTCCTTCTGCTCACCAATGACGGTGATCTGATGGAGCGCATGCTCCATCCCAGCAATGAGGTGGATAAGACCTATCTGGCCCGCGTGACCGGTGAATTCACACCGGAAAGCGCGGCGGTGCTCCGCAAGGGCGTCATGTTGGATGATCATAAAACCAGCCCGGCCCGTGTCCGCATCCTCCGTACCGAGACCTTCGCGACGCAGGTGCTCGTCACCATCCATGAAGGCCGTAACCGTCAGGTGCGCCGCATGTTTGAAGAGGTCGGTCACCGCGTGCTGCAGCTGCGCCGTGTCAAGTTCGGCCCGCTGGAACTGGGGGATCTCTCCCGCGGTCAGTGGCGTGAGCTTACGCAGGAGGAGATCCGCCGCCTGCATGTCAGCCTGTGAGCGCGCCGTACATCTTGCGCAGCGCGCGCTGGCTTGCCCGTGAAGCCATGGAAAGACTGATCGGTCCGGGAGATACCGTGATCGACGCCACCATGGGCAACGGTCATGATACGCTTTATCTTTGCTCTCTGGTCGGTGAAAACGGCCGTGTCGAGGCGTTTGATGTGCAGCAGCAGGCGGTGAATAACACCCGCGCGCTGCTCAGGGAAAACGGCATGGAATCGCGCGCCGCGCTGCATCTGCTGGGGCATCAGCATATGGCGGAGGTCGTTTCCGGCCCCGTCCGGGCGGTCATGTTCAATCTAGGATGGCTGCCGGGCGGTGATAAATCCGTCACCACGCGCTGGGAGACGACCGAGACCGCCATCCGCGCGGCGCTGTCCCTGTTGGAACGCGAAGGGCTTTGCATCGTCTGCGTGTATCCGGGTCACGCCGCCGGCGCGGAGGAGCTTCGTCAGATCCGTATCATGCTTTCTTCTCTCCGTCCGCAGGAATTCAATGTCCTCGAACAGTGCTTCATCAACGCGGGGGAGGGCGCGCCGGTCTGTTTTCAGATCCAGCGCCAGTGAACCCTGTGTGATCTTTACTTTTTCACCCGTCCTGATTGGGACGGGTTTTTGTCTGCATTGTGTCATCTTTCCTGTCTGTGTTGCTTTTCAGCACGGGGTAGGATATAATCACACTGCGGCAGTTTTGCTGCATATCTGTTTATTTCATATACGTATCGAATTCCAAGGAGGTTAATTATGACCGGTCCTACTATGGTTTGGGCCATTGTCCTGTTTCTGCTGGGCTTTGCCTTCCTGATCAAGGGCGGTGACTGGTTCGTTGATGGTGCCACCTGCATCGCCAAGCGTTATCATGTGCCGGAGCTTCTCATCGGTGCCACCATCGTTTCCATCGGCACCACCCTGCCGGAGGTCATGGTCTCCGCCACGGCGGCCATCCAGGGCAGCGCTGGCACCAGCTACGGCAACGCCATCGGTTCTGTTATCTGCAATACGGCGCTTATCAGCGCCATCACCGTGGCGGTGCGCCCCTCTCATGTTGATGTGAAGACCTATCTCAAGCCCGTTCTGTTCTTCTTCGCCACGGCGATCTTCTACGCGGTCATTGCCTATACCACCGGCTTCTTCGCCCGCTGGACCGGCATCGCGCTGCTGTGCGTGTTCGTTGTTTACATGGTTTATTCCATCTGGACCGGCATGCGCAAGCCCTCCCTCTCCGCCGGTGAAGCCGCGGAGGAAGAGGACGAAGAAGAAGGCGGAAGTGATTTCTTCGGCCGGTTCCTGCGCAAGGTCATTCCGGAGTCTGCCGGTCTTCTGGTGGAGATCATCCTGCTCATTGCCGGTGCCGCGCTCATCGCGGTCGGCGCGCGCCTGCTGGTGGATAACGGCACCTTCATTGCCCGTGAACTGGGCGTGCCGGAGACCGTCATCGCCCTCACGTTCGTCGCGCTGGGCACCTCTCTGCCGGAACTGGTCACCGCTGTCACCGCGCTCATCAAGGGCCACGGCGCGCTGTCCCTCGGCAATGTGGTGGGCGCCAATCTCTTCAATCTCGTTCTTGTCAGCGGCATGGCCATTACGGTCAGTCCCTTCAGCATTCCCGCTGAAAAAACCTTCCTGTCCACCGGTCTCAATGCCAGTCTTGTGGTGGATATCCCCGTCATGTTCGCCGTTATGCTGCTTCTGACAGTTCCGGCGCTCATCAACGGCGGCAAAATGCGCCGCTGGCAGGGTGTCACGCTGCTTTGTATCTACGCGGCGTTCTGTGTTTTCCAGTTCTGTTTCTGATCCCGTAATGTTTCAATAATCATCAAAGGAGGTCATCGATCATGGCTGAACTTACTGTTACGAGCGCGAATTTTGAAACCGAAGTGATGAAGTCATCCATTCCCGTGCTGCTGGATTTCTGGGCTCCCTGGTGCGGCCCCTGCCGCATGATCGCGCCCCTCGTGGCCGAGATCGCGGAGGAGAATGAGGGCAAGCTGCTTGTCGGCAAGGTCAATGTGGATGAGGAGGAGGAACTGGCCCGCGCCTTTTCCGTCCGTTCCATTCCGTTCCTTGCTGTTATCAAGGATGGCAAGGTGGTCAATACCGCTGTCGGCGCCATGCCCAAGGAGAAGATCCTGGAGCTTACCCGCTGATCCGCGTTTCCCGTTTTTCGGGAGGGCCCTTTGGCCCTCCTTTTTGCTTGCCTGTTTTTTATGGATCGCGTCATTTTTCATTTGTGTTTTTGTTGATTTCCGCTGCCGTTTGTGCTATGATGCGAAATGTTGAATTATCAACAACTTGTCATTTGGAATGCTCGTTGGGTCGGGCAGGGAGGGTTTATGGCTATTCGTTTTTTGATCGATTCGTCCTCTGATATCAGTCTGGCGGAGGCGGAAGCGCATGGTATCGCTTTTGTACCCATGACGGTCTCCTTCGGTCAGGAGGAATATCGCGATGGAATCGATCTTGATAAAGACGCTTTCTATGAAAAACTCATCGAGAGCGATGTTCTGCCCCGCACGGCGCAGGTGCCGCCTCATGTCTACAGCAGAGTGTTCGCTGATCTGACTGCCAATGGTGATACCGTCATCACCATCACCATTTCCTCGGCATTTTCCGGCACGTATCAGAGCGCGTGTCTCGCCGCGCAGGATTTCCCGGGTAAAGTGTATGTGGTCGACAGCCGCAATGTCAGCATCGGTGAGCAGCTGCTCATTCTGCGCGCGCTGGAAATGGCGCGGGAGGGGATGCCGGCGGAAACGCTTGTGGCAAAACTGGAACAGGAGCGGGAAAGCATCCGTGTGATGGCTGTTCTGGAGACACTTGAATACCTCCGCAAGGGCGGACGCATCCCGGCCGCGCTGGCAGTCGCCGGGGATCTGCTGAACATCCGTTCGGTCGTCGCCGTGGAGGAGGGAAAGGTCCATCTGGTCGGCAAGGCGCGCGGCTCCAAAAACGGCAATAATCTGCTCCGCAAGCTGGTGCTGGAGGGCCGCGGCATCAATTTTTCCCGTCCGCACTGTGTCGCTTACAGCGGTCTTTCCGATGCCGTTCTGCGCAAATATATGCAGGATCATGCCGATCTCTGGCAGACGGACACCTGTGAGCTTCCTGTCCGCCGGGTGGGCAGCGCCATCGGTACCCACATCGGGCCGGGCGCCATCGCTGTGGCCTTTTTTGAGAAGGATTGATTCGCTCCTTATTCGTCTCCGCGTTCCGCGGGGGCGTTTTCTTTTTGCATTTACAGGTTTTGTCCGTGTTTGCGCCTGTTCATCGGTGTTTTGCCTTAAAATATCCACGAAATGTCTATAAAATGAAACGCCTTTTTCTTAATTACCCGTTGCCTGAAGGCGGCGTTTACGATATAATAAAGAAAGGGAAAACCCGCACAATTTGCCGATCGGCCGGGAGGATGATCAGGCGGATCTGGAGGCTGCACTTGTTTACTGGGTTTACAGATGCGACGATGGAATTCTTCCTCGGTCTTCGCTTTGATAACAGCAAGCGCTACATGGATGAGCATCGTCAGCTCTACACCGATGAAGTCCGTCTCCGGTTTTACAGCCTCATCGAGGATCTCGCGCCTGCCGTTCTGCAGGTCGATCCCGAGATGGAAGTCCGTCCGCATAAGTGCCTCAGCCGGATCAACCGTGATACCCGCTTCAGCGCCGATAAATCCCCCTACCGGGATCATCTCTGGTTCTGCTTTCGCAAGGCCGGGGCGGATAAAAATAACGTCCCCTGCTTCTGGTTCGAGCTGGGTCCCGATCATATGGATTGGGGCTGCGGCACATGGTTTGAGCAGCGGGAGATGATGGAGGTCGTCCGCCGCAGGATGCTCGCGCATCCGGATGATTTCATCCATCTGCTGGATGTCATTGAGCGCAGCGGTCTGTACATGGGCGGCAACCGCTTTAAGCGCATGGCCGTTCCGGATGAATTACCGGAGCGTCTCCGCGGCTGGTGGTGCCAGAAGGATGTTTTTGTTTCCCGTCCGGTCATTTCCATGAAACCGGCCTTCACGCCGGGTCTTGTCGAGGCTGTGCGCCGGGATTATCTCACCCTCAAGCCCTTCTACACCCTCATGAAGGGGTGTATGGAGCAGGCTATGGAGGAGATCGACGCCGCGCTGAAGGCTGAAGCGGATGAAAAGCTCATCCTGCCCTCTCAGAAGGAATTCAGCGCCCGTGCTGTGGCGGAAAACAAGGTCGATCTCAGCGGCGTCTTTGTAAAAAAGTACGAGGACGATTTCTGATTTCGCGCTTTGGTTTTTCCCCGTGTGATCCGTTTTTATCAAAGTTGTTCTTTTTTTCATTCCCTGCATACATGATTTCAGGAACGGAGGGTATTTATGATCGATTTCAAAGCACTCAAAAGCGGCACGGATGTTCGCGGAAGAGCGCTGGGTGACAATGCGCCTTTGACGGCTGAAGCGGCCGGGATCATCGGCGCGGCGTTTGTCTGCTGGCTGCAGAAACAGGGGATCACGGCGCCCCGCGTCAATATCGGGCGCGACAGCCGTCTTTCCGGTGAAATGCTGCTGGATGCCTGCGCGGACGGCATGGCCCGTCAGGGCGCGCAGGTAGTCTGCTTCGGCATGTGCACCACCCCCGCCATGTATATGAGCCTTCTCACCGAAGGGGTCGGCGGCGATGCCAGCATCATGGTCACGGCCTCTCATCACCCGTCCGACCGTAACGGTCTCAAGTTCTTCATCCGCCGCAGCGGCATTACCGGTGAGGAACTCAATGAGATCCTTGCCATCGCGGCGGATCTCGAGGTGCCGGACAGCTACAGCGGCACGATCGGTCATTTTGATTATCTTCCCGTCTATCAGAAGCTTCTGGCGGATCGTGTCCGTACTGGTCTCGATACGGATATCGCCAAGCCTTTGCTGGGCATCCACATCGTGGTGGACGCGGGCAACGGCGCCGGCGGCTTCTATGCCGATATGCTCCAGTCTCTGGGCGCGTGGACAGAAGGCAGCCAGTTCCTGGAGCCGGACGGCCATTTCCCCAATCATATCCCGAACCCGGAAAACGCGCAGGCGATGGAAATGGTCTCCGACGCAGTCAAGAAGGCCGGCGCGGATCTGGGCGTCATCTTCGATGCCGACTGTGATCGTGCCGCCATCGTGGATCAGAACGGCCGCGAGATCAACCGCAACCGTCTGATCGCCCTGATCAGCGCCATCCTGCTGGATAAGACGCCCGGGATCACCGTTGTTACCGACAGTGTCACCTCCTCCGGTCTCAGCCGTTTCATCGGCGACTGGGGCGGTGTGCACTATCGCTATAAGCGCGGCTACCGCAATGTCATCGATGAAGCCATCAAGCTCAACGAAGCGGGCATCGACTGCCCTCTCGCCATCGAGACCAGCGGCCATGCCGCTCTGCGTGAGAATCATTTCCTTGATGACGGCATGTATCTCGTCACCGTGCTCATCTGCGAAGCCATGCGTCTCAAGCAGCAGGGCAAGTCCCTGTCCGATCTGCTCGATGGCCTCAAGGAGCCTGTGGAAAGCGCCGAGATCCGCCTGAACATCACCGCGGAGGATTTCCGCGAGACCGGCCGTGAAGCCATCGCCCAGGTGATGGATTATGCCGCCGGCGCGCAGGAATGGCACATCGCTCCCGATAACCGTGAGGGTGTGCGCATTAACTTCGATCTGCCCGGCGGGCTGGAGAACGGCTGGTTCCTCCTGCGCCTGTCCGTGCATGATCCCGTGCTGCCCCTCAACATCGAAAGCGATGTCGAAGGCGGCGCGAAGAAGATCGCCGAAAGCCTGTACAAGGTGCTGAAGGATGCCGATCAGATCGATCTCAAGCCCCTGCAGGATTTTATCGGCGCGTAAATCCGTTGGTTCCGCGTCCGGCATTTCCTGAACGCGTGAGCATAGAATCCATCATCACGATCAATCACCCAATCTGTTTTGAGGAGGATCATTCCAATGAATGAGATCAGTGTAAAGACGATCAACAACATCCGTACTCTGGCGGCCGATACCGTTCAGAAGGCGAACAGCGGCCATCCCGGCGCTCCCATGGGCATGGCGGCCATGGCTTATGCTGTCTGGTTCAACCAGATGAAGCACAACCCCGCCAACTCCAAGTGGGCGGATCGTGACCGCTTTGTTCTTTCCAGCGGCCACGCCAGCGCGCTGATGTACACCATGCTCCATCTGTGCGGCTACGGCCTCACCATGGATGACATGAAGCAGTTCCGTCAGTGGGGCAGCAAGACCCCCGGCCATCCCGAGTTCGGCCACACCAACGGTGTTGAGACCACCACCGGCCCTCTGGGTCAGGGCGTTGCCAACGCTGTCGGTTTCGCGATCGCCGAGACCATGATGGCGGCTCGCTTCAACAAGCCCGGCTATGAGATCGTCAATCACCGCACCTACGCGTTCTGCGGCGACGGCTGCATGATGGAAGGCATCGCCTCCGAAGCGGCTTCTCTGGCCGGCACGCTGGAACTGGGCAAGCTCACCCTGCTCTACGATGACAACGAGATCTCCATCGAAGGCAACACCGATATCGCGTTCAAGGAGAATGTCGGTGCCCGTTTCGAAGCTTACGGCTGGCATGTGCAGCGTCTGGCGGACGGCAATGACGCCGATGCCATCATCGCAGCCATCGAGAATGCCAAGCAGGATCCCCGTCCTTCTCTGATCATCTGCCCCACCAAGATCGGCTTCGGCTGCCCCGCCAAGGAAGGCAAGGCCTCCGCGCACGGCGAGCCCCTGGGTGTTGACAATGTCGCCGCCACCAAGCAGGCGCTGGGCATGCCCGAGGACAGCTTCTACGTTCTGCCTGAAGTTTACGCTCACGCGCAGGAATGCATGAAGAAGAACGCCGACGCGGAAGAAGCCTGGAACAAGCTGTTCGCCGCTTATGCCGCTGAATATCCCGAGATGGCCGAAGAATGGAAGCAGTGGCACTGCGCCGAGCTGCCCGAGTCTGTCAAGAATGACGAGACCCTCTGGAACTGGGAAGGCAAGATCGCGACCCGCGCCACCTCCGGCGAAATGATCAATCGTCTGGCCAAGCTGCTGCCCAACCTCGTTGGCGGCTCTGCCGACCTTGCTCCCTCCAATAAGACCAACATTGCCAACGGCGGCGATTACAGCGCCTCCAACCGCGCCGGCCGCAACATGCACTTCGGTGTGCGTGAGCACGCGATGGCTGCCATCTGCAACGCCATGGCGCTGCACGGCGGTCTCCGCGTCTTCTGCGGCACCTTCTTCGTCTTCAGCGATTACATGAAGCACGCCATGCGTATGGCGGCCATCATGAAGCTGCCCGTCACCTTCGTCCTCACGCACGACTCCATCGGTGTCGGTGAAGACGGCGCGACCCACGAGCCCATCGAGCAGCTGGCCGGTCTGCGCTCCGTGCCCGATCTGCAGGTCATCCGTCCTGCCGACGGCAAGGAGACCACCATGGGCTGGCTCACCGCGCTGACCTCCGGTCTGCCCACCTGCCTCGTCCTCACCCGTCAGAACCTGCCCCAGTATGATGGCTGCAAGTTCTGCATGCAGAAGGGCGGCTACGTGCTCAGCGATTGCGAAGGCACGCCCGATGTCCTGCTGATGGCCAGCGGTTCTGAAGTTGAGCAGATCCTGCAGGCGCAGGGCATGCTGAAGGAAGAGGGCATCAAGGCCCGCGTCATCTCCATCCCCTGCATGGAGATCTTCCTCAAGCAGGATGCCGCTTATATCGAGTCCGTCATCCCCTCCGCCATCCGTGCCCGTGTTTCCATGGAAGCCGGCCACACCATGCCCTGGTACCGCTTCGTCGGTCTGGACGGCAAGGCGCTGGGCATCGACCACTACGGCGCTTCCGCTCCCGCAGCCACCCTGTTCAAGGAGTTTGGCTTCACCGCGGAGAATGTCGTCAAGGCTGCCAAGGAAGTCATCAAGTAATTCATCTTTTCCGGGCTGCGGGAGCGTGCTCCCGCAGCCTTTTTCAAACCATTGCTTTGTCAGCATTCACAGGAGGCATTCATGAGCATCACCCTGATCGAGACCGAACGTCTCATTCTGCGTCCCTTCACCGCGGAGGATGAGCCTGTCATCCGCGCCATCGCGGAAGATACGGACACCACCCGTTATCTCTATTGGTGGGGGAGGGATGGCTGGACGCCCGAGGCGGACACACAGCGCTTTTTGTATGAGCATGTCCTGCCCGAATGGCAAAAGCAGCCCGTCCGCTGCATGGAATACGCGGTCGTCCGCAAGTCAGACGGCGCGGTTATGGGCGATGCCAGCATCGAATATCTCACCGATACGGAAGGGGAGATCGGCTGGATCCTTCTGCCGGAATACCGCGGTCAGGGCTATATCACCGAAGCCGGTCAGGCGCTGCTCCGTCAGGGCTTTGAGGAAATGGGCCTGCTCAGGGTCGTGGCGCATTGCGACAGCCGCAATGTCAAAAGTTCCAATGTCATGGAGCGTCTCGGCATGTCCTTCCGTCAGCTCGCGCCGGGCGCGCGTACCATGAAAAACGGCGTGTGCGGCGATGAATCCACCTACGCTGTCGAAAAAGCGGCATGGTGGTGGAAAACACACGGCAGTGAAAGCTATGTGAAGCAGACCCGGCAGAAGATCGGTCACGATCTGCTCGTCTTCGCGGGGGCCAGCGTGTTCATGTACCGCGATGGCTGTCTTCTGCTTCAGAAGCGCGCTGATGACGGCACGTGGAGCATCCACGGCGGCTGTGTGGAGCCGGGCGAGCGTACGGAGGATACCGCGCGCCGCGAGGTAGAGGAGGAGACCGGTCTCCGCTGCCTGAACATGCGTTATGTCGGCACCTACAGCGGCGAAAACGGCTATCACACCTACCCCAACGGCGATCTGGCGTGGATCATCGATACCGTTTACCTTTGCACGGAGTGGGAAGGAGAGGTCACCATGCAAGAAGGCGAGGTGGCGGATCTCAAGTGGTTCCCGATCGATGCCCTGCCGCCGCAGGAGCAGTGGCCTTCCAATATCTATTCCTATCTGCCGGATTGCTTAAAGCTCATCCGCGCGTATGAATCGGAACAGCAGCCGTGATCGTTTATCGCACGGCAAAAATTTCAGTAAAAAAAACCTTCTTTCCGGGAATAAAGCCCTGTCTTCATCCGTTTGATAGGTAAAGCGCCTTTATTCCGTTTTTCTGAAGGAGAGGAATTTATGAGTACACCAAAGAACAAGTCCGGCAGGATCAGAACGCTTCTGATCCTTCTGGCCGTGATCATTTTCCTTGTTACCGGCACGCTGCTCACCCGAGAGCAGGCTCCTGCTTCTCCGGTCCTGTCCCGCGCCGCGGGCAAGACTGTGACCTACAGCACCAAGGAAGCGCCGGCTGCCGCGGAATCGGTCATGATGTTTACCGCCGACGCGGATGTGATCACGGAAGATACCGCCGCCGAAAGCGAAAACGGCGATGCCGCGCGGGGCGACAAGCTCATCCGCACCGCTTCCGTTTCCCTCAGAACCACCGCGTTCGATACCGTACTGGCAGCCGCGCGCCGCATGGCGGCCGAAGCGGGCGGCCGCGTTGAGAGCCTGAGTGTTTACGGCGATGCTGATGAACAGAATCGCTGGGGCTATCTCACCATCCGTGTTCCTTCCGAAAAGCTGGATGATTTCCTGGCCACCGCCGAAGGTCTTGGACAGGTGACCGGCTACAGCGAGAATACGCTGGATGTTTCGGATACCTACTATGATCTCCAGTCCCGCCTCGCTCTGCAGCAGGCCAAGCTGGAAAAACTGCAGGCCATGCTCCCGCAGGCGACTACCGTCAGCGAGATCGTTTAGATCGAGTCCGCCATCTCGGAGACGCAGTATCATATCGATCAGTATCAGGGCCGCCTGAACGGCTATGATGCCCGCATCGATTATTCCACCGTCACCATCGATATCAGCGAAACAAAGGAAGAGGAGCCTGAAAAGGAACTCACCTTCTTTGAGCGTATCGGCGCCGCGCTGGAGAGCAGCCTGAAGGGCGGTGTGCTCTTCCTGCGGGATATGCTGGTGTTCATCGTGGCCGCGCTGCCGTGGCTGGCCGCCGCTGGCGTTGTCGCGCTCGTCGTTGTCCTGCTTGTCCGCAGGCGTAAAAAGCAAAAGCCCGATCAGGAATGATCTCTTTGCTTTTTATCCGTTGAATGGAGGGGAAAAACATGAAACGCCGCCTGTTTCTCATCATCTGCTGCCTGTGCCTCGTCATTTCCCAGTGCTCATCCGCTTTCGCGCTCGTCAGTCAGGAAATGCTGTCCAATGATGCGTTCTTCGCCTGCCGGGAAGGTCACATCGCCTTCTCCATGCCGCTGTATCCGGATTATATCGTGCCTGAAGCGGATCTGAATATAGAAGACGGGTTTATTCCGGATGGCGCGAAGACGCCGTACGCCTGGAAAAACAACATCCAGTATCTTCTCTATACCGATACGGAGGAGATCTTCTATCATACAGCCGATCTCACCGCGTGGGTCGAAGCCATGCGGGCGCACGAATTCTACGCGGATCGTTCCATGGATGAGCTGCGTCTGGAGGCTGCTGTCAATTATGCCATGTTCTATATGAACATCTTCGGCGGCGCCGTTGACAGTGAATTTGATACCAATCTGCTCGTCAGTAAGGATGGATCGGTCTCTCTGCTCACTACCGAATTCCTGTATCATTATGATGATACCCCGGATACGCCCTACAGGGCTTTTATCGTCCTTGATGATAACTATGCTGTTGCCCTGATGATGCCGGACGGAGCAACATATCAGGCGCTGAAGTCCGCCTTCCGCGCGCTGAGCGAGGATGAGATCAAGGAATACGACGCCTCCATGGCGCCCGAAACAGTCGATCTTCATGGGGTGAGCGTCACCCTGTACGGCCGTGCCGTATGCACGGAGGCGGATCGGTATGAGATCTTTACGCCCGATCACACCTATTGCCGTGTTGGCTACCAGCAGATGGATCTTTCTCCGCTCGCGGTTAAGGGTCAGCCGTTCTCTGAAAGCGCGTATGGATACCTCGGCGAATTGAGCGAGCAGCTCGCGGCGGCCTACCAGGCAAAGGAATACACGCTCGAAGCGATGGGGGACGATCATCTCATCCTCTCGCTTCAGATCGTTTCCGAATGGATCGTTGATTACCCCGAAGCGCTCGTCCTTGTGTTCTTCAAGGACGGCGCTGTCATGATCAACGGCACGATGACCCCCGCGGTCGAACAGATCATTCTTTCCGCCGCGCCCTCTTCTGACGCGGCCCAATGATCCTCACGCCCATCGCCTGCCGGACATCGGAAAAACACCGCGAATGTTGCGTAAAATGGTAGAAAATTGTTGCAATTAACGCAACAATCCGATATAATGAGAGCAAATCAGGGGTTTCGGCATCCGATTCCCGAAGAACGGAGGGCATATCCTATGGGCAAGTTTGTTATCAAAGAAAAGAATCAGAAGTACTCTTTCCGTCTCAAGGCTTCCAATGGTGAAATCATCTGCGCTTCCCAGATGTACAAGAGCCTCGTTACCTGCAAGGCCGGTATCAACAGCGTTTCCGTCAACGCGCCCATCGCCGCGGTCGAGAATCAGACTGTCGAAGGCTTCGAAGTGCAGAAGCATCCCAAGTTTGAAGTGTATCTGGATAAGGCCGGTGAAGCCCGTTTCCGCCTCAAGGCCAAGAACGGTCAGATCATCGCCGCTTCCGAAGGCTATTCCTCTATCAAGAGCTGCCTGAACGGCATCGAGTCCGTCCGCAAGCAGTGCGTGGATGCCAAGGTCGAAATGGCGGAAGAGTAATTTTTATCCCGCCTAATACAACACCTCCCGGTCCGTACAGGACAGGGAGGTGTTTTCATATGCTGTTATATTTCTTGTTTTTTGATCAGGGATCGTATTGCTTACAGCTCCGCCTCCAGGCGCACGCATTTGCCGATGAAGTGCAGCTCGTTCACGTTCTTGATCTCGCTCTCGCAGGTCGCGCCGAAGGTCTGCAGCATCACCTGGAAGCGCTCCATCACCTTCACCTTGCGCAGCATATTGCCGATGGGGGTCTTCAGCAGCATCACCGCGCCGTCCTCCGGGGCGGAGGCAGGCACCACCAGCAGGTAATCGCCCTTGCGAATGCGGAAGCCCTGCATCTCGTTATCGGGGGAGACGAAGTAGAACACCTTGTCGGGGTTCGCACCCTCGATCTTGCCGCCGGTGATCGGCAGCAGGCGATGATCCACTTCCTTCATTACGGCATTGTACACCGGCACATGCTTCAGCACGCCGCTCAGCGCGTCCAGCCAGATGCTGCCTTCTACAGCCTTTTCATTCTTGCTTTCGGTTTTCTCAGCGGGCTTCGCGGCTGCTGCCCTGGCCTGCTGGATGCGCGGCACAGCGCTCTGCAGGTCCACTGTCGCGGCGATATCATCCAGCGTGAATTCCGCGTCATGCTGCACATTGCCGCCGATGGTGCGCAGGATGCGGCGGGTCACGTCGTCCTTGCCGGTGATGACCTGGCGGA
>CALCTW010000052.1 GCA_937907055.1 uncultured Clostridia bacterium
TGGGTTTATCACCCGTCTTAGGCTTGTCATCACTTGAAAACTTATCACAAAGCCAGTCCCATGCATCAGTGAAGATATTGCCGCCAGTAACCTGTTCCAGTTCTTCCAGGCTCATCATCTGCTTATCCATAATATTTCCTCTTTCCGGCACTTTGTGCCTGTCGTCATTTCTTTAGCTCGTTTATTATATTGCGCAGTTCAGCGGACTTTCCAATGTGGGGGGCTGGGAGGGCTGGGTTGGTCATCCGTCTTAGGCTTGTCATCACTTGAAAACTGCTCACAAAGCCAGTCCCATGCATCAGTGAAGATATTGCCGCCAGTGACCTGTTCCAGTTCTTCCATGCTCAACATCTGCTTATCCATAATATTACTTCTTTCTCGGCCTCTTGTGCCGTTGTCGTTGTTTTTTCTGTACCTCCTCGGTACATCTATAAGATACCGCATTTCCTCTCTGCATTACAGAGCAAGGACATACATACTTCGTTTATTGTTCTTGTTTTTTGTTTTCGTTTTCGTTTATTTATTCTGATGAGTATGCTATAATAGAATGGAATCATGAACAAGAGAAAGGATGGATCACCGTGGCACGCAGTGCAATGCAGCTGCAGGAGGAAGAAAACTACTACTTCCACCTCAACTATCTGTATATGTGGAAAAAGCTGAACACGGCGCCCTACTATGTCAGCGGCTCCGGCGAAATGCCCTCGTGGATCAAGGATCCCTGGCTGCTCCCTTCTTATGTCAACCTGAGCCGCTGCATGAATCCGGAATATGTGCCCAGCATGAATATCGTGAATAAGATCATCCAGTTTTATAACGCGAATATTCAGCCTGCTGTGGACTCATATCAGTTCCTGCACGACAAGCTGGAGATGACCAACGCGATCCGCTCCACCGGCAGCAGCAAGGAAACCGACGATTTCTGCGGTCTCTACCGGTGCTATTACTATGCCGGTCTGCGCAACAAAAAGGTCGTGTATGGCGCGCTGCTTCGCATCAGCAAGGTCCATGATGAGACCTTCGCACAGATGATCACTGGTCTCACCACCGACCTGGATCTGCACAGTCCAGCTCTGCTCCAGCTGTTTGACAAGCCGGATATTCCGATCGCCAAGTATCAGGCGTATGTGGATGGCCTGGATCTGGCCAAGCGTCAGACTGCGCTTTTCAAGGGCAGAGTGGATCTGACGCCCGGCGTGCTGAATGCTCAAATGCAGAGTATTGACCGCGAAGGAGCCTTTATCTCTTTCCGATGCAGCACCAATACCAGCTATAACAACCGGTTTCTGGGCAACCTTGGTCTTGCCGCTATGATCAGCAAGCAGGGCATTATGATCTTCAAATTGGGCATCCTGAAGGAAGATGTACGCGGCATGCAGCCCATGGCGCTGGATGATGCAGAGGTGTCCCGCCTTCTGGATATCGAAAAGCTCCCCAACGAACACATCAATTTGACCATGCAGGAAGCCGCTGAATGGCAGGACCTGATTATCAGCAGCCAAAATCAGGGGATTTGACGCACGGGAAGCTCCAATGGCAATCAAAATGCACCGAAGGTCATCCTTCGGTGCATTTTGATTCTTTTCGAATTGGTCCTTCTCGCTTACTTAACAGCCGCCGTCACGGTCACGCCTTCAGGCGTTTCGGTTTCGACTTTACCGTTATGGACCTTCAAAGTGAAAGGATAAGTTTGTCCATCCACATCAACCAGCATCATTTCATAATCGCCGTCACCGGGGAGATTGATGGCGTAAATCGCCGGCTTGTTCAGCTCCTCTTGTCTCTGGACGCCGTACGCAATCTTCTGTGATCCGACATAATTGGCACCTTTGTCATTAATGCCTTCTACTGTGAATTCCACGGTTGTTTTCTTGGTGCAGCCGGTCATCACGAACATCGTGCCCAACAGCACAATACAGAGCACAAGTACTACGAACTTTTTCATGGGTCTTTCCTCCAATTCGCAAACAGTTTTGTTATTAGTCATCGCGTCTCACCGGTTTCTCCGAATCAACAGTCATTATTATAGCACATCTATGCCAGTCGCGCAATCAGGCGTTTTTCATTGCATACTTCATCAGGAACCCTGCATTGATGGCGCACAAGGGCCACAGCAGATAGTTCAGCGGTCTGGGAAACATGAGACCAGCGCAGGTAAATACAATGTCAGTCACGCCAAGTGCAATCACGCTGATTGCACAAATAACAGAGATTACTTTCATCATTATTCTCCTCTTTTTGGTACTGTGTGCCTTTTACATCATTTCGCAGGTTTCAAACAGCTGCGGATATGCGGGGGTTCCGATCAATTCGTTGAGAGCTTGTTCATAAGCGTCAAACATATGACCAATCGCCATCCTCATCCGGTTCACGCTGACTGCCAGTTTCGTCATCATGGTTTTCATAATCTATATCCTCCTTGAGTCGGTCATCTTGTTGTTTCGTACCTCCTTGGTACATCTATAAGATACTGCATTTGTTGCCGGGATTACAGAGCAAAAAACAGCCTGGTTCGTTTATTGATGTGATCTTTTGTTTTCGTTTTCGTTTATTTATATGCCCCTACATGGTAGTGACAACACCCCATAGGTACGCAATGATCTACCATTGATGCTGGCGAAAATGGTGTCTTTCGCGCCATCTACATTTAGCAGAATACTTGATAACAAAAAAATATGATTATGTTGCACTTCTGTTATACATACTGTGATATAATATTATTGAGTTCTTCCGGAAGCCCCGGTCGAGCTGATCTACACAAGACAAGAAAGAAGGAGCGAAACGTATGAAAAAATGGATTGCACTGCTGATGACCCTGGTGATGCTGATGACTGCCGCAGCTTTTGCTGAGGAAGCTGTCTTCAATTGGGAGATCCCTGCCGACGCCGTTGGCGAGACCTGGACGACCACCCTGAAAGATAAGAATATCGCATTCGAGGTTTTTGTTTATGAAGGCTGGGAGTATCAGGACAGCAGTACGTATCAGCCCCATGTTCGCGCCATGTGGGCAACGGAGGATGGCCGTACTCTGGAGCTGGCCTTCGGAAGCCATGAAGAGGTTCATGTCAGCAACATGGAAGAAGCTGTGACGATGGTCGAAAATGGCGGATATTCTTATGATATCCAGACAGTAAACGGTATGTCGGCTTGCTTGCTCGCTTCTGAAGATATGCTGTCCGCTCGCGGCATGGTCGCTGTGCTTCCGGAAGGCGTGCTGATTGTTCGTGTGTCCAATCTGACGGATGAAAGCCAGATTGAAGAAGCGGATAATATGATTCTCAGCATTACGCCCGAAAAGCCTGATGTGGGTATTAAGCAGAGCGAGCTTGACGCCGATGCGGGCTTCCTTATTCCTATTACAATTGGCAACGACAAGGTAATGATGTATCTCTATAACGAGTATGAGATTAAGGAGAAGGACGATACCTGGTCCCCCCACATGATTGCTCGTTATGCTATGGCAGATGGCCGCGTGGTGAATTTCCTCGTATTCACAATGGAAGAGTTGGGCGCCAGCGACCTGGACGATGTGCTCGCTGAGATCAAGAATCAAGGTGATGAAGCAGGCACAAACAAGATCAATGGTCTGGATGTGATTAGCTTCCGCCAGCCTGACGAACAGGATATACTGAGCATTGCACTGATTATGGGCGATGAATATGTGCTGATGATCAAGGCGAGCCCGATCGCTGACGATGCTCAGGCAGATGAAGTGCGTCTGATGTTCAGGAGCCTCTGCCCTGCGGAGTGAGCATCTCTTTGACATTTTGAAGTGATTATAAAAGAACCTGTCAGTTTGTTACTGATATGTCACCTCCAATACTGGACACCAGAATTAGGAGGCATATCAAAACGCTGGCAGGTTCTTTGTCTTTTAAGGAACAAGTCTTTTCATTATCCATGGAGATTCGGAAAATAGTATTTTCCGACACTAATCGGCAACAGACGACAAAAAAGGAGAGCTTGCGCTCTCCTTTTGATTCATAGCCTTGATGATCACTGATTCAGGATGAAGCCACGAGCCACCTGATCGTCGAGGGTGAACTCGATGTACCAGAAGTCATAGTCATAGTAGTTGTAACGGCCCACCACATAGTAGGTCTCACCGGGCTCCAGCACAGCGAAGTAAGAGGAATTGTCATAGGGATCCAGGTTGTTGTCGGTCACATAGATGTGCTCGGTGGCGACCTGCGGAATAGAACTGAAATGAGGCGTCATGGGCGTCTTGACATTCTTCACATACTCCGAAGGGATCCAGCCGACGCGATTGCTGCCATTGTTGGTCTGATAACGGACCAGCAGCCAGCCCTTCTCAAAACCGCCGATGTCGATACGAGAATTGGTGTCAACAGTGGCGTGGCCATTGGCAGCGCGATAGGCTTCCAGAGAAGGCGCGGAATACACAGGGCAGACACCACAGTCAATACCCTGCTTCTTGTGCTCGAACTTGAAGGGCACCACATCGTCCAGCTCACTGCCGGACAGAGTAGTAACATTGGTGATAGGAGTAGCGGCAAACGCGGTCACAGAGGTGGCCAGCAGTGCCAGAACCAGCAGCAGGATCGTCAGAATGCGTTTCATTGTAAAAGTCATTTCCTTTCATGTATCCATCTGGTCGACATGACCGTTGGATAAGATTTCTATCATTTTATATCATAATGCGGGGTCAAAGTCAATGCAGAATATCGAAAAATCCTGTATTGTCATTTATCAGAACAGGCTCTTGATGCCGTTCCACACCCAGCGTGCGCCATCGACAGCCTTGCTGCCCACATAGAGGACACCATCAATGATAGGGTCAGCAGGGCATTGCCAGTCGCAGGGACTGCCGCCAGTGACTTGTTCCAGTTCGTCCATGTTCATCATAACCTTGCTCATTTTTACCTCCTTTCTGGCACTGTGTGCCTTTCGTTTCTTTTGTGTTTCTGTCAGGGGGCTTTCTTGTCACCTGACGCTTTAATATACACTCACAAAAACAAATATCCACGCAAAACAAAAAAGAATTTTTCAAGACTATCGGAGGTTGAAAGAATCCTTATTCTTATTGTGAATCAGTTTTGAGAAGGTATGGTTTGATTCGGCGGTTTGTCTCGGTGGCATTTGCGCGATGGCAAGGCCTTCTCTGAGTCGCGATAGACTTTTTTGATGTCCTCGTTACTGGGCATTGGCTTTAGCCCTTTTCTTTTTTTTGGATTATATCACAAAAGAATGAAAACAACAATATTTCAACAAACGGCACGACAAAATTGATAGTAACTATGGTATACTATTATGTGCTTAGTCGAAGACTATCTTCTTAAGTGCACTTATATTCGATTGGGTATGGAATACTTAATGCTCCACACAAACCCCTTTTTTTGAGGAGGCACTAATCATGAATGAAAACACCACAGAGAATTCTTGTATAGATTTGATGAAATTCATTGCAAGCTTAATGATTTTTGCTATGCATTGTGAAGCATTCGCTGATTTAGGTCGTTTTTCTTTTTTGTGGGAACTACTAACAAGGTGGGGGGTTCCGTATTTCTTTATTGCATCTTCGTTTTTTCTATTTAGCAGATGTGATAATTCTAACTCTACAAAGATAGTGAAAAAATACATCTTTAGAATAGCACTTCTATATTTTGCATGGTCCATCTTCAATATTCCTAACATCTTTATCAAAAAATTGTATGCGCGAGATATGTTAAGCATTGATACATGGTTAACATTTATAAAAAACAGTTTGCTCTCTTCGACTTTTACAGGTTCTTGGTATTTGGTTAGCTGTATATTCTGTGCGTTTTTGATTTACTTTATGAGTAAATTTTCCTCTACTCGTACCATTGTTTGTGTATCAGCTGTTATTCAAATTCTTTGTATTCTTTCTTCTACTTATGTTGGCGTGTTACCAAATATCGTCCAAAAGGGGTTGGACTTTTTATGCTTTCCTCTTAATTGTTTCGGTGGTATGCTCTATTTTTCGATTGGTAAATGGATAGCGGAAAACAAAGATATTGTTTTAAAAAGTAATAAAAAAGTAAGTTTGGTAATTCTCGTGTGTTCATATTTATTCTATTTCTTTGAGATTTATCTGACGAAAAAATTAGGTCTTTACCATATGTCTGACCAAGCATTTTCTCTAATTCCTGTTAGTTATTGTATGTTTGTAATTACCTTGCAAAGCTCAATCAAGCTAAAAAATGCGAGAAGTCTTCGTAAAATAAGCACCATCATTTATTGTGCACAGGGAAATGTGTTAATACTTTCAAAAGCATTGCGCGTTCTATTTCACGTTGAATCATCCTTGCTGAGATTTATCTGTTTATGTATAACAATGATCATGATAATTACCTTTATCCTTATTCTCCAAAAACAAAATAAATCTAAATGGATTCGATATTTTACATAAGCATTGTATGTTTTGAATGGCCTCTTCAATCCGTTGCGGTTCAACAACAATGTAGCGCTGAGTCACACTCGCAGAACTGTGTTGAAGGAGCCTCTGAACAAGCGTGGTGTCATAACCGCTATCTTTGTAGATTTCCGTCGCGTACCACTTGCGGAAACTGTGCGTACTGATACTCAACAGGTGGTTTACCTTAGAAGTCGGCAGGCTTTTCGTACTCGCTCGAACTCAGTCTCACAGCTGATGCTCGCAAATACAGGTAAATCAATTGCTTCAGTTCAGGGAAAGAGGTATGGTGAGGATGGTTATTTATTTTCAAGTTCATCTCGAAGAGCCGCAAGGCACTTGCCCTCATAGGTAAACCAAAGAGTTCCTTGAACTGGATGATTGAAGCCTTTCAATTTTCTTGCTAAAGCAGACATGGAAGTAGTTTCTCCATTATATTCAATTTTCCTGTCATCAATCACTTTAGCTTGAATATGCTCATTCTCCACGAATGAAATGAATGAACCAACCGGAATATTACAATCGCTGAACCGAAATGGTCCTCGCCGAACAGTCTCGTTGATTTCCTCAGCAAGCTGTTCATCTATCACTTCATGCCCTTCTGGCGTCATGCGTTTCAGAGCGGCTGTTGTTCCGCTGATTTTGGCAATGGATTCCAACAACCCATAGGCATCTTCTGGTTTCATTGCATAAAACTCTTTGACTCGCTCTTTTCCATCAAAGGTTTCGATGGTTCGCAAATCTGGATTGAGTGTATCAATCAACTTATGCAGTTCCTTGTCTGTCAGTTCGCTTGTCACTTCATAGACCGCATAACAACGAAACGCAAAGGGAATGGTTTC
>CALCTW010000053.1 GCA_937907055.1 uncultured Clostridia bacterium
CGGCGGAGGGAATGCCGTCCATGGTCAGGGGGAGGCTTTCACACCGGATGCCCATTGAGGTGTAAACGCGACGGATCTTTTCATAGCAGGGATCCTCCAGCGCGTAGATGCTGTCTGTCCCGAGCAGCTGCGCGATCAGGCCGTAAAGGTATTCCGCGCCGCTGCCGATGATGATCTGTTCCGGGCTGACCTGAATGCCGCGGCTGCGGGCCAGATAGGCGCGGATCTCCTCCCGCAGCACATCACAGCCGTGATTGGGGGATTTGATCAGGATGCTTTCAGAGCGGTCCTGCAGCACCTTCCGCATGGTGCGGGCCAGCACGCTGAAGGGGAAGCTGTTGGCCGGAAGCACAGGGCTTGCCGGACGGCCTTCCGGCTGAAAGGTGGGCGCGGCGGAGGGCAGAAAATCCCGTTCCCGGTAGATGACAAAGCAGCCGCTGCGTTCCCGGCATTCAGCATAGCCTTCATCGCAGAGCAG
Source organism: uncultured Clostridia bacterium (assembly GCA_937907055.1). Classification (GTDB taxonomy): domain Bacteria; phylum Bacillota; class Clostridia; order Christensenellales; family Aristaeellaceae; genus ZC3RG03. The sequence continues at coordinate 479 of CALCTW010000053.1, forward strand.
CTGGATGGCGTGACCGGCGGTGATGACGCTGACCCCGGTCTCCGCGGCCAGCACACGCTTGCTGGGCAGGCGCGCGCCGAAGGGATAGACAGCGCCGGTAATATCGGTGACCAGCGCGCGGTACAGCTGGAGGTAAGCGGCCTCCTTGGCGGCGGGATCGATCCTGTAATTCATCTGGTTATATAAAATACTCCTGTTCTGATCATTTTAATATGATCAGTTACAGTGTATCATAAGGCACAGCCAAAGTAAAGGAGGCATTCGGGATGAGAAATCAGAAAGTGGTCAAACTGGCGCTTGCCGGTCTGATGGCGGCACTCTGCTTTGTCGGGTATGTGGTTTTTCCGGCTATTTCCGTGAGCGGCACCAAGGTGCATGTGGGGAACGCGTTTGTGGTTCTCGGCGCGCTGTTCCTGGGCGGTGTCTGGGGCGGTCTTTCCGGCGCGGTCGGTCTTTTTCTGGCGGATATCGTAAGCGGCTACGCGGAGAGCAGTCCCCGTACCTTTATCACCAAGCTGGTGATCGGTCTGATCGTGGGTCTGGTCGCGCATGTGATCATCAAGATCGGCAAAAAGAAGAAGGGCGAGGCGATCGGCTGGAGCGCCGTAGCGACCTTCGCGGGTCTTGGCTTCAACTGTGTGTTTGAGCCCGCGCTGAAGTATGTGTGGTATACCCTGCTGTTTGTGAACCCCAGTAAGTCTGAAAGCGCGATCAAGGCGCTGATGGCGATCACGACATGGACGACCCTGATCAATGCCGGGATCAACGGCGCGATCGCGGTGGTGCTGTACGCCGCGCTTCGTCCCGCGCTGGAAAAGGCGGGCTTTGATCTGCCGGGTCTTGGAAAACGGCACAGAGTAACGGAAAGTCATTGATGTGAAGTATGTGCATCTAAAAGGACGCGTTTGATCATCCGCGTCCGCCTGACGGTACTGTCGGTCTTATGATCGTATTGCCGTCCGCAGCCGCTCCTGTCTTTTTTGAGGAGCGGCTTTTTGTTTGCCCGGAGCCGGAAATGGTGGTATAATAAAGAGGATTGCACGGAATGAAAGCGGCGCGGAGACGCGTTTTCGTTCCAGCTATGAATGAACCGAGGAGAGGAAAGTATCCCGAATGCAAACGAACGCTTTTGAAAAAAGATCGCCCTTCAAGACTTATATGGGATTGGCCATGCCGGTCGTTGTCGGGATGGTCATTACCATCATTTATAATATCGTGGATACATATTTTGTGGCGTGTACCGGTAACACCGCGATGATCGCGGGGGTCTCTCTCTGCGCGCCCATCTTCACCATCCTGATGGCGTTCGGCAATATCTTCGGGCAGGGCGGCAGCTCGCTGATCGCGCGGCTGTACGGACAGAAGAACACGGAAGATACCAAACGCGTCAGTTCGTTCTGCTTCTACACAGCGCTGCTGACCGGCGCGGCAGTTGGGCTGATCCTGCTGGTGTTCAATGGTCTGTTCCTGTCTTTGCTGGGCGCGAACGGGGATACGATGGTGCACGCGAGGCCGTATTATCTGGTCATGGCCTGCGGCGCGCCGTTCCTGGTGGCCAATTTCGTGCATACCAACCTGATGCGGGCCGAGGGCATGGCCAAGGAATCCATGATCGGTAACATTCTGGGTGTGGCGGTCAATATTGCGCTGGATCCGATCCTCATTCTGGTCCTGCGCATGAACGCCATGGGCGCGGCGCTGGCTTCTGTCATCGGTTATATCACAACGGATCTGTTCATGCTGCTGATGGTGCTGAAAAAGAGCCGCATCCTGTCTGTGGATCCCAAGCTGATGCGGATCCGCGGGCGTTATTTCCTGCAGATCGGCGGCGTGGGGCTTTCCGCGGCGATCACCAACTGGATGTCCAGTCTGTGCATGATCATCATCAACCAGTATCTGCTGGTATACGGGGTGAGAAGCATCGCCGCGATGGGTGTTTGCCAGAAGATGAGCATGATCGTACTGCTTGTAGCGACCGGCATGGTGTTCGGCGGCGCGCCGCTGATCGGCTATTTCTACGGCGCGCGGCGCTTTAAGAAGCTGAAGCGTATTCTGCGTATGATCCTTCTGATCGTGGAAGGCGTTACAATCACGATCAGTCTGCTCGTGCTGCTGGCGGCAGAGCCGCTGGCCTCTGTTTTCCTGACAGAAAAGGCGCTGGTTGCCGAAGCGGCTATGATGCTGCGTCTGCAGGTGATCACGATGTTCCTTGCGGTAGCGATCATGCTGGCGACGGTGTGCTTCCAGGCTTCCGGTCTGGCCATTCCGGCGCTGATCGTTTCCGTGATGCGTCAGGGCGTTGTTTTCTTCTGTGTCATTGTCGCGGCGAAGTCGATCTGGGGTTATCACGGGATCATTACCGCGCAGGCGATCACCGATGTTGTGACCGCGGTCATCGTCGCGGTGATCTTTATGCTTACCTTTATGCGCAGATGCCGTGAGCCTGAAGGGGAAATGGCAAAATGAAGCGCGTGATCATGATCTGCGGAAGGATCTGCAGCGGAAAAAGCTATTATGCCCGGAAACTGAAGGAAGAGACCGGCGCCGTGATCCTGTCGACCGATGAAGTGACCTTTGACCTGATCCATAACGAACAGGGCGAGTTTTATAACATTTTCGCGGCGCGGGTGAACCGTTATCTGCGCAAGAAGGCGGCCGAGATCGTAAAGGCCGGGGCGAATGTGATCCTGGACTGGGGGTTCTGGACGGAAAACGAACGCAAGGATATGACCGCCTTTTTCAGGGAACAGGGCATCGCGACCGAATGGGTGTATATCGATATCAGCCCGGAAGACTGGAAAAAGAACATCAGCGAACGGAACGCGAGGATCGAAAGCGGGAACGGCGGTTCGGATTTCTATGTGGATGAGGGACTGCTGAAGAAGCTGGCCGGGCTGTTTGAGGAACCTGAAAAAGAGACGATCGACCGCTGGGTGACCGTGAAACGGTCGGAATAACAAAGGAGATAAGAGCATGGAGATCGGCGCGCAGTTATTTACGGTAAGAGAACATACGCAGACCCTTGAAGGCCTTGCGGAGACCTTGAAAAAAGTGGCGGATATCGGGTATAAAACGGTGCAGCTTTCGGCTACCTGCGCCTATGACGCGGAATGGATGAAAGCTGAACTTCAGAAGAACGGTCTGCGCTGTGTGCTGACCCATACGCCCGTGCCGCGCCTGACCAATGAATTGGAGCAGGTGATCCGGGAGCATCGGGTGATCGGCTGTAAGCATATCGGCCTCGGCTGGTATTCCTTTGATGAGAGCAAGGGCGATACGTGGGAGAATTTTGTGACCGTGTTTAAGCCGGTCGCGGAGGAGATCGCGAAGCAGAACATGCTGTTCATGTATCACAACCATGATCAGGAATTCAAAAAGCAGGACGGAAAGCTGATCCTTGAAAAACTGATGGAGACCTTCTACGCGAAGGAAATGGGCTTTACCCTGGACACCTTCTGGGTGCAGGCGGGCGGCGGCGACCCGGCGCAGTGGCTGGAGAAGCTGAGCGGCCGTATTCCCAGGATCCACCTGAAGGATTACGCCTACGGACGGAAGATGGCCGTGCTGGGCGAGGGCAATATCAATTTTGACCGGGTACTGGAGAAGGCCGAACGCGGCGGAACGGAGATCCTGCTGGTGGAACAGGATGACTGCAATGGCGAGGATCCGTTTGATTGCCTGAAGCGCAGCTATCAGTATCTGCGCGCCCGCGGACTTAAATAAGGAGGCGTGGATGGAGATCTGGGATGGATACCGCGCGGACGGGACATTGGCCGGGGTGGATCTGATCCGAGGCGGGGAGATCCCCGAGGGGCTTTATCATCTGGTGTGTGAGGTGCTGGTACAGCACGCGGACGGGTCCTTTCTGCTGATGCGGCGATCCCTCTCCAAGCCCAATCTGCCGGGGAAATGGGAGGCGAGCGCCGGAGGCTCCGCCCTGAAGGGAGAAAGCCCGGAAGTGTGCGCGAAGCGTGAACTGTGGGAGGAAACGGGGATCCGCGCGGAAAGCCTGACCCTGATCGGCCGCTCGGTCACCGCGAACGCGATCCATTGCGATTATCTGTGCCGGACCCGGCAGGAGAAGGATTCGGTATGCCTGCAGGAGGGCGAGACGATCGCCTGCAGGTGGGTGGATGAAACGGCGTTCAGGGACTATCTGATGTCGGAGGACGCCATCCCGACGCAGAACGCGCGGCGGGCGAATTACTACAGAAAAATGGGATATATCAAATAACAAACACCGGAAGGACGCGACGCCTTCCGGTGTTGATTTATATGGATTTGCGGAAATAAGGATCAGTCTTCAAACTTGAACAGATCGGTGGAATAATAGCGGTCGCCGCTGTCGGGAAGGAGGACGACGATGGTCTTGCCCTCGGATTCGGGGCGCTGCGCGACCTGAATGGCAGCCATCAGCGCGGCGCCGGAGGAGATGCCGACCAGAACGCCCTCCGCCTGGGCGATCAGTTTGCCGCCGGTGAAGCCGTCTTCATTGGGAACGGCGATGATCTCATCATAGACGCCGGTATTGAGCGTGTTGGGGACGAAGCCCGCGCCGATGCCCTGGATCTTATGCGCGCCCGCGGTGCCCTTGGAGAGAACGGGGGAGGTGGCAGGCTCGACCGCAACGACCTTGACGGAAGGTTTCTGCGCCTTCAGGTATTCACCCACACCGGTGATGGTGCCGCCGGTGCCGACGCCCGCGACGAAGACATCCACTTCGCCGTCCGTGTCGTTCCAGATCTCGGGACCGGTGGTCTTGCGGTGCGCTTCGGGATTGGCCTTGTTTTCAAACTGGGCGGGAATGAAACTGTTTTCGATCTGCGCGTGCAGTTCATCGGCCTTGGCGATCGCGCCCTTCATGCCCTTGCTGCCTTCGGTGAGCACGATCTGGGCGCCGTAAGCCCGGATGATGTTGCGGCGTTCCACGCTCATGGTTTCGGGCAGGACGATGATGGCCTTGTAGCCCTTGGCGGTGGCGATGGCGGCCAGACCGATGCCGGTGTTGCCGGAGGTGGGCTCGATGATGGTGGCGCCGGGCTTGAGGAGACCGTCCATTTCAGCCTGCTCGATCATTTCTTTGGCGATACGATCCTTTACGGAACCGGCGGGATTGAAATATTCCAGCTTGGCCAGCAGACGGGCCTTGAGCGCGTACTTTTCTTCGATATGGGTGAGTTCAACGAGGGGAGTATTGCCAATCAGTTCCAGGGTGCTGCGATAAATGTTAGCCATAATATTCACGCTTCTTTCGTTTGTTTTATGATGGGGATCTTGGATGATCTTCAGGATAAGAAAAAGCCAATGCGCCGTTTACCGGGCATTGGCTGAAGATCGTGAATGAAGATCTTATACAGGGGTACAGCAGGAGAAACGCTGTGCCTGCGAAATGCCAACCCGGGTAAACGGCCTGCTACACTTACAACACATCATAACGGTGCTGAACTCCTTTCAAAGAAGATGGTGACAGTATACAATGTAATTCCTACCGAGTCAATAGGTATTAAGTGCTTTCAAGCCGTTTTTCTGTTTTTTGATTGTATTTGAGAAACAGAAAACCGGGCGGACACACGGAAATGTGCCGGCCCGGTGAAGACTGGGGATTGCCGGACATGGGTCACAGCAGATCCGCCAGGGTGGTATGATCCACATAATCACTGATCACGTGATCCAGCCCTTCCCAGAACCTGACCGTTTTGCAGGCCGCGCGGCGCGCGCAGACGGCGTTCTCCATCAGGCAGGATACCGGCGCCAGATCCTTTTCGGTGGCGCGGAGGATCTCGCCGATGGAATAATCCTGCGGCTGACGGGAGAGACGATAACCGCCGCCCTTTCCCTGCAGACCGATGACCAGCTGCTGCCGGGTGAGCAGAGGCAGGATCTGCTCCAGATACTTGAGGGGCAGCTGCTGACGCTCCGCCACTGTTTTCATGGGGACATAGCCGTCATGCTGATTCTCAGCCAGATCCAGCATGATGCGCAGGGCGTATCTTCCTCGTGTGGAGATCATAGTTCACCTTCTTATTCATTCGCGCTGCAGTGTTCGCAGTGATGTTCATCGGGGAAATCCTTGGGATCATAGGCGATGCCGTTTTTATCGTAATAATCCTTGACAGCCGTCTTGATGGCTTCCTCCGCCAGCACGGAGCAGTGCAGCTTATGGGCAGGCAGCCCGTCGAGCGCTTCGGTGACGGCCTTGTTGGTCAGCTTGAGGGCTTCGGAAACAGGTTGACCCTTGATGAGTTCGGTAGCCATGGAAGAAGAAGCGATGGCGCTGCCACAGCCAAAGGTCTCGAACTTGACATCCTCAATGATCTGATCATCGTTGATCTTGAGGTAGATCTTCATGATATCGCCGCAGACAGGATTGCCGACTTCGCCGACACCGGAGGCATCCTCCAGAACGCCGACATTGCGGGGATTGCGGAAATGATCCATAACTTTCTCGCTGTATAATGCCATAATAACTCCCTCTTATTTTGCAAAAATGTGTGGACGTTTGCCGTTTTCCAGATCGCGCCAGAACGGGGACATATTGCGCAGATATGTCACAACCTCGCTGACGGCCTGAATCATATACTCGATTTCTTCCCCGGTGATATCCTCTCCGATGCTCAGCCGGAGGGAGCCGTGGGCCACCTCATGGGGCCGCCCGATGGCCAGCAGCACGTGGCTTGGGTCCAGCGAGCCGGAGGTGCAGGCGCTGCCGGAGGAAGCGCAGATGCCCTTGTCGTCCAGCAGCAGCAGGAGGGATTCGCCCTCGATGCCCTCAAAGCAGAAGTTTACGTTGCCGGGCAGACGGCTGACCGCGTCGCCGTTGAGCTCGGAGTAGGGGATGGCGTTCAGGCCCTCCATCAGCCGGTTCCGGAGGGGGATCAGCTTTGCGTTGCTTGCATCCATGCGTCCGCAGGCTTCTTCCAGAGCGGCAGCCATAGCCATAATCGCGGGCACATTCTCGGTGCCTGCCCGCTTGCCCCGCTCCTGACCGCCGCCGTTAATCAGGTTTTCCAGGGCGATTCCCCGGCGGGCGTACAGGGCGCCGATGCCCTTGGGGCCGCCGATCTTGTGGGCGCTGAGACTCATCATGTCCACGCCCCAGCGTACCGGGTCGCAGTCCACCTTCAGAAAGCCCTGCACAGCGTCGCAGTGCAGAAGAGCCTTGCTTTTGCGCGCTTTCAGCAGCTGTGCAGTTTCCTTCACCGGGAAGATGCAGCCGGTCTCGTTGTTTACCAGCATCATGGTCACAAGGGCGGTGTCCTCGCGGAGCGCCTCCGCCACCTGCTCCACGCTGATGTTGCCATCTGCATCGGGCGTAAGATAGGTGACCTCGTAGCCCTGCTGCTCCAGCCATTTGCACGGCTCGATAATGGCATTGTGCTCCACGGCGGTGGTAATGATATGCTTACCGTTGTGGCGTCCCTGCCATACGGCGCTGTGGATGGCCCAGTTATCGCTCTCGGTGCCGCAGGAGGTGAAATAGA
>CALCTW010000054.1 GCA_937907055.1 uncultured Clostridia bacterium
AATCAGCCATCCCGGCTTCTTGTCCTCAAACATGAATTTCCGCAGACCCGCGGAATACAGTCCGGCAAGAAGCGTGGAAACGGCGCAGGCGACACGGGTAAAGGTCCCAACGCCCCAATAAACCGCGAACCAGCGTTCCACGGCGCCAATCGTACCGGCGATGATCCCGGCGGGCGCGCCGAAGAAGAGCCCGGCCCTCACGCACGGGATCCTCGCCGGTCTCGTGATCGTCGCCCTCGGCGGCCTCTGCCTTTGGATGTTCTCTGGCGGTGACGCGGAGCCCAAGGCGAAGTCCTCGAAGGACCGCCGCGCCATCAAGGAGGTCGCGCCCGCGAAAGCCCCGAAAGCCGAGAAGACCGAGAAGAAGGAAGAGACGCACAAGGAACGGGTGCGGCGCGTTCAGGCCGAGTTCAACGACAAGGTCCGTGAGTACATCAAAAAGAGCCCGACCAACAACATCCAATGGGTTGTCGCGCCGCTCGATCCCGACGATCCCGACAACGCCCTCCGCACGACCATCGCCCGCGACATCGGCACCTTGCTGTCGATCCCGCCGGGCGAGGAGATCCCGCCGTGCATCCCGTTCGGCTTCATGTTCGAGGACGACGCCATTGCCGCCATCTATGCCCGCAAGATCGTCGCCGGTGACGTGGTCGTCATCCGCTACGAGGGCCCCAAGGGCGGCCCCGGCATGCGCGAGATGCTGAACCCCACCTCCGCCATCTGCGGCATGGGTCTGGGCGAGAGCGTGGCGCTGATCACGGACGGCCGTTTCTCCGGCGCGACCCGCGGCGCTTCCATCGGTCATGTCAGCCCCGAGGCTGCTGCCGGCGGCGTGATCGCGCTGGTCGAAGAGGGCGACAGGATCGCCATCAATATCCCCGAATGCACGATCGAACTGAAGGTGTCCGATGAGGTGCTGGCGGAGCGCAGGGCCAAGTGGGTATGCCCCGAGCCGCGCGTGAAGACCGGCTATCTGGCCCGTTACGCCAAGCTGGTGACCAGCGCGGACAAGGGCGCTATTCTGGAATAAAAGGATCATATCGTCTATCCGGGCGAAGAGCCCGGCGCGCCTGATACGGTCAGCATGGCGGATGCTGTGCTGGCCGTCATTCGGCATTTGGGAGAAATACAAGTAAGGAGACGGGATATGCATACATTGACCGCGAAGCTGATCCTATACAGCAACCTGCCGGAGGACAGCATTCTGATGCGTCTGAGCGGGATCTACGCGGATTGGACGCGCGGAGAAACCGATAAAAGCGTGCTGATCCACCGCTGCTATACGGAGATCAAGCGTTTGCTGGATCTGTCCACGGTGTATGGTTTTGATCATAATCTGTGGCACAATTATCTGACCTTCCTCATGATCGATCATGAGAATTCCTTCAGCCTGACCTGTGAGCTGACGGGCGCGAGCGACGGCAGCATCAACCGGATCGCGCAGGCGGATTTTGAAGTGTTCCGTCAGTTGTTCGCGTTTGATTTCGGGCCGATGGAGCGGGATCTGGGCATTGATTGCTTCTCTGTCGTGAGCGATTATAAGGCCATTCCCAAGAAGGAACAGATGTATAACCGCTCTGTGAGCGAGAAGGTGCGCGCGCTGAGCCTGCAGCTGGCTGCCGCGCCGGACGCGGAGACGGTGTTCCGTCTGGTGTGCGATCACTACCGGACATGGGGCGTGGGCTTGTTCGGCCTGAACCGCGCCTTCCGCATCAAGCCCGCGGAGGACGGTGTGGACTTCCTGCCCATCAATAATATCGACCGTGTGCTGCTGAGCGATCTGATCGGCTATGAGCTGCAGAAGGCGCAGGTGCGGGAGAATATTCTGGGATTCATCGAGGGACGCGGCTATAATAACATGCTGCTCTACGGTGACGCGGGTACGGGTAAATCCACCACCGTGAAGGCTGTGCTGAACGAATACGCGGACCGCGGTCTGAGGATCATTGAGATCTACAAGCATCAGTTCGATCTGTTAAGCGAGGTCATCGCGCGGATCAAGAACCGCCATTATTTCTTCATCATTTTCATTGATGATCTGTCCTTTGAGGATACGGAAGTGGAATACAAGTTCCTGAAGGCGGTGATCGAGGGCGGTATCGAGACCCGTCCCGACAATGTGATGATCTGCGCCACCTCGAACCGCCGTCACCTGATCAAGGAGACGTGGAACGACCGGAATGATATGGCGTATCAGGGGGATATCCACCACAGCGATACCATGGAGGAAAAGCTGTCGCTGGCCGCGCGCTTTGGCTGCACGGTGGGCTACGACGCGCCGACACCTGTTCAGTACCGCGAGATCGTGAAGGGGATCGCCGCGCGTTATCCCGGGATCGACCTTTCCGAGGAGGAACTGATCGCGCAGGCGCATCGCTGGGAGCTGCGCCACGGCGGTCTGTCCGGCCGTACGGCACAGCAGTTTATCAATCACATCGCGGGTACGCTGGCCGAGAAATAAGTATTTTTGATTCCAAAGGAGTTCTGTATGCTCACACTGGATAAAGTCTATCATGCCGCCTATGTGCTGAAATCAGTGGCCAGGAAGACGGACCTGATCGAAGCGCCGGCATTGTCAAAAAACTGCCGTGTTTTTCTGAAGACGGAAAACCTGCAGCAGACCGGTTCCTTCAAGCTGCGCGGCGCTTATTATAAGATCAGCCAGCTGAATGAAGAAGAACGGGCTGCCGGTGTTATTGCCTGCAGCGCCGGGAACCACGCGCAGGGCGTGGCGCTGGCGGCCACCCGGATGGGGATCCGTTCGATCGTGTGCATGCCGGACGGCGCGCCGATCTCCAAGGTGGAGGCCACCAAAGCGCTGGGCGCGGAGGTGTGTCTGGTGCCCGGCAGTTATGATGACGCGGCCGCGCGGGCGGTGCAGTTGCAGCAGGAAAAGCATATGACCTTCGTACATCCCTTCAATGACGATGAAGTCATCGCGGGACAGGGAACGATCGGTCTGGAGATCCTGGATCAGCTGCCTGATGTGGATGCTGTGATCTGCCCGGTGGGCGGCGGCGGACTGATCTCCGGCGTTGCTTTCGCGGTGAAGACCCTGAACCCTCGGGTGAAGGTGTACGGCGTGCAGGCGGAGGGCGCGGGGAGCATGGTGGCGAGCCGGAAAAACGGTGAACCCGTCACGCTGAGCTCTGTGACCACCTTCGCGGACGGCATCGCGGTAAAACGCCCCGGAGATATCACCTATGACCTTGTGAGCCGCTACGTGGATGACGTGGTGACGGTGAGCGAGGATGAGATCGCGGCCGCGATCCTGACGCTGCTGGAAAAGCAGAAGGTGATCGCCGAAGGCGCGGGCGCGGTGGCGGCTGCCGCTGTGATGAGCGGGAAGCTGCCGGTTGAGGGAAAGAACGTGGTGTGCCTTGTTTCCGGCGGCAATATTGACGTGAATATCCTCAGCCGTGTGATCTCACGCGGTCTGATCTCTTCGGGCCGTAACGCCACGCTGCGGATCGCTTTGGAGGACAAGCCGGGCCAGCTGCAGGGGGTCAGCCGGATCATCAGCGAATGCGGCGCCAATGTGGTAAAGGTGTCGCACGGCCTGAGCGATTCGTCCATGGCCATCACCTCCTGCTTCCTGACGGTGGGCATGGAAACACGCGATTTCGCGCAGATCACGGAGATCAGAAAGCGCTTGACCGAAGCCGGCTTCAAGCTGGTGGAATGATGTGATCGGACATTAAATGAATAATACAAAAAGGCTTTTACGGCATGATGCCGCAAAAGCCTTTTTGTAATGTATGAATGGAATGAATACGGAGAAGAAAAGGAAGAGACACGGCGCGTCAATCAAGGAGGGGCGCGGCGTCTGATCCCGTTTTCTCAACGGGAGGAATGCCGGTATCGCTGCTCAGCAGGATGATGGCAATGTAGTACAGGAGCAATTCGATGGACTCCAGAACGAAATTGCCGGGGAACAGCCACATGAAGACGAGAAGCTGATTGGAGATCAGCAGGATGACAGTTCCGGTGCGGAGCCTGCGAGAGAGGGGGAGAGAGGCGGTGAACAGCGCGATGACGATCAGCACATAGGGGATCGTGAGCGCGGGGGAGAGTTCAAACGCCGGGGTTTGCGTGAGCAGGAGCTCGGCGATCAGGCCTGCCGACAGGACCGCGTAAAGGATAACCTGCCAGAGGCGGGGCTTGTGTTCCTTGACGAAGCAGTAGATGAGGGCAATGTGTCCCAGCATGAAAAGCAGGGTGCCGACGATGGAGGAGAGGTTGATCACGGCGTTCGCGGCGAAGTAGAGAATGACCGCGACCATGGTCCACTGACGGCGGAAAGAGCGGAAGCGAACGCTGAGCTCGACCGTGAGGAACACCATGGGGAGGCCGTTCAGAGCCTTCAGGATGACCGGTACCGCGGTATCCGTGATACCGGTGATGTAGATGATGATCTGACGGATGAAAAAGATAATGAGCGTCAGCATCACGTAACGCAGGACAGGGATCAGCCGTTTGCCGCGCTGCTCATCACCGGCTTCGGGAACATGGCTGAGAACGACGCTGAGCAGGGCCAGGAGCGGAAGCTGCATGACCAGGACATCAAAGACGGTGAGCAGCCTTGTGGTGAGCGACATGAACAGCGTGAAGCATTCCAGCACCATGATGGTGAGCGCGAGGCGCATGGTGCGGATACGGGAGAGACGGTGATGGATGCTTCTGATACAGAAAGCGGACAGCATGAGATAGATCAGGATCTTGCTGACGCGGTAGGCGTTGATGCCGATGCCGATGTATTCCGTGATGCGCTGCATGGTGCGGTTGGCCAGACTGAACCGGGCCGCGCCGGAACGGATGATCAGCTGAACGATGTCATTGCCGCACAGGAGGAGGCACAGCGCCGCTGTGATGATGAGCAGGATCTTTCCGATCGGGCGCGCGTCGATATGATCATTTCCCGTATGGCGCGCAAAACGGCGGATCGATGCCGCGGCGATGTAGATGAGGACCAGAAGGGGAAGGATGAGCCACGGAATGACGATCAGGATACTGGAAATGGTGTTTTCCAGACCCATGAAGCCGTCCCGGCTGGCGGTCAGGGTGAGCGGACCGGTGCCGGAAGCGTTGCTCCGGAAGAGCAGGCGTACGTCACCGGGCAGCTGGATCACAGGCCGGATCCCGGGATGATCTCCGGCAGGGATATGGACATGGACAGTTTCGCCGGGATAGAAGGTGACCGTGTTGGTGACGACCATTTTTTCAGTGGCATCCGCGACATGCCGGATGCTGAACCCGAACTGGGACTGCGTTTCCTCGGCGGCGGTCATGGTCAGGCTGTATTCGCCGGCGGCGGGCAGGGAAGCAACGGTGCGTCCCCACAGATTGACGACGGACAGGTTATGAATGCCGTTTTCATCATCCCAGACGACGGTTTCCGTGCCGGAGGCCGGATCCTTCAGCGTGATCGTGACCTTCCAGTTTCCGCTCCAGGCGAAGGAACGATAGGTGTTTCCGTGATCGAAAAGGAGGGCGGGATCATCAACGGAATAAAGCCAGGAGAGGTAAAGCTCGGGGAAGTGTTCCTGGAACATCATGATCCCGGAGGAGAGCGTGGAGAGCCACGCGCTGTTTCCGCCTTCGCCCATGAGGGAGGAGACGGTATCTCCCAATCCGCCGCCGATCAGCTCGGTGATCTGCGTCAGGATCTGTTCCAGATGGCTTGTATCGATCTCCTTCTTTTCCAGTTCTTTGATCATGATCTCGAGCCGTTCGAGCATCGGACCCTTGTGCTCCCACGCGGCGCGGACGGCGGACTGATAATCGCTCGCGTAACGATCGGCCCCCGGGATCTGCTGAAGCAGCAATTCCAGAACAGAACCCAGCAGGAAGTTGAGATTGCTGTTCTCGCTCGGCATATCAAGGCCGAACGCCTTCTGACCGAAGGCCAGCGCGGCTGATTCATCGTAATCCGGAACGGTCTCCATCGCGGGCATGTACATTGTGATGCCGTTGCGGCCAAAACCCCATTCACGGGGCGGGACCTTGGGAACCACATCGAAGGAGCGGCAGATGTTGAAGATCTGCGGCCAGGCGGTGGGTTCCTTGGTGGTGCCGGGTGTGCCGAAGGTGTAGATGAAAATGGAATCCGGGTCATAAAGGCCGCTTTTCAGCAGCCGGTCGCCCAGCAGATTGGAGACCGCGGCGGCACGGCTGAAGCCGGTCGCCCAGATCTTGATACGTTCTCCCGCGCAATGGTCGCTGATGTACTGCTGCAGCCGGTCATAGACGGTATCGGCCGCGGTGGAGAAGCCTTCATGCTCGGTCCCGGTGCCGATGGTCAGGTTTCCAAGCCATTCATCACCGTATTTCATACCGCATACAGCGACGGCGAGCAGGGTATACGGACCCTGTTCATCCTCCGCGCGCAGCATCGCGAAACCGTTTGAGATCGTGTGGAGATAAGGCGGCTGATCGTAGCCGTAGGACTCGTAGGACTCGAAGCCCGCGTTCTGGAAGAACTCCCGGAGGGCATGATCGCGGTCGTTCTCTTCGGCGTCCGTATCCCGGTAGGTGCACATCGCCGTTCCGATCGACAGGCGCGCGATGGCGTGATTGTAGACGGCGGAGGGGCCGTCAAACCAGTCGGGATCCAGTTCAAACTCAAACGGGAGGCCTGTTTTGGCGATCGTGGAGATCACATGCGCTTCAAAGCGCTGACTTTCTGCCGCGCCGGGCGCGCAAAGCAGGGAGAACAGAAGCGCCGCGATCAGCAGAAGGCTGAAAAAGCGCGGCAGTATGCTTTTATCCGGGCGTGAAACGGGGGAAAGGAATGTTTTTTTCATCATTGATTCCTCATATCTGACAGGGAGTTCCCTGTGATGTACAGGTGTTCAGAACGCGCGGGGGAGAGAAAAGGGATCATTCGATCTCTTTTCGCAGATCGCGGATCAGGGCTTCTTTGGTGTCCGGCGTCCAGTGACTTTCCACACAGGTGGTGAAATCGATGGACTCCAGCGTGCGGATCAGCTTCCGGCACAGCGCCGGGTCCTTTTCCCAGGTGGGGAAGGTGCCGCCGGTGGTGTCTCCGACAAAGAGGACCCCCTCATTGATCACGTGGATCAGTGTGCTGTCATCGGTATGCGGAGATTCCGTTCCGAGCAGGCGGACGGGGCAGTTGCCCGCGTCCAGAGTGATCTCGCCGGTATAAACGATATCAGCCGGTTTGACGATCACGGCGCGGTCTTTTTCATATTCCCTGCGGATCGATTCGTGCAGCGGGAAAAATTCCTTTTCCGGGCCGTTCCGATCCAGCTTTTCTTTGAAATCGATCAGATAGCGGTTCGTCTTCGCGTTCGCGATACACAGGCCGTTGACGGCGTGCATGCCGAAGGTGTGATCCCAATGCCAATGCGTGAGCACGGTCAGGGAGGGCAGAGGAAGACCTTCCGCCTCGAGGAGCCGGTAGAAGGAAAGGGTGTGATCCGCGGAATGCCCGGCATCGACAGCCAGACTCCAGTGATCGCCGCGGATATAACCAAGCGTGGGGCGATCCCGTTCCTCTTCAAAGGGAGCGATCCAGACGCGCTCCGTCAGGCGTTCCAGTGTCATGAAAAATGCCTTTCTTTCAGGGAAAAGTACAGCAAAAAGGGGTTTCTTTTATTGTACACGGATTCCGGCTAAAAGCAAGAAAAAAACCGGCCCGCGCGGGGACCGGTCTGTCAGGGTGGGATCAGGCACAGGGGAGCGTGACGGCGAAAACAGTCTTTAAATCGTCGCTCGTCACATCGATCGTGCCGCCGTGCAGATCGACCACTTTTTTGACGACGGCGAGGCCGATGCCGTTGCCCTGAGTGGCGTGAGACTCATCACACTGGTAGAACTTCTGGAAGATACGATCCAACTGATCCGCCGGGATGGCTTCGCCTGTGTTGATGATGGACACGGTGAGCGACTCCGGGGCTTTGCTGATCGTGATCTTCAGTTCTCCGAATTCGGGGGAGAACTTGACGGCGTTGTCGATCAGATTGATCCAGACCTGCTTGAGCAGTTCCTCACTGGCCCGGATGCTGTATTCATCAAAGTCCAGATCCAGCTCCAGTTTCTTTTTGCTCCACTTGCTTTCCAGCAGCAGGACGCAGGCGCGGATCTGCTATGACAGGTTATAAACGGTCACATCACGGAGGATGGATTGATTTTCTACCTTGGACAGGTTCAGCACATTGGTTGCCATGGCGGACAGACGCATGGATTCTTCTTCAATGGCGCTGAGGTATTCCTGCTTTTGTTCCTCGGACAGATTTCCGCGCCTGAGCAGGGAGGCAAAGCCCGCGATGGAGACGATGGGTGTTTTGAATTCGTGGGAAAAGTTATTGACAAAATCAGAGCGCAGCAGTTCCGTGTTTTCCAGTTCCTGCGCCATGATGTTAAAACTGCGATCCAGCTCCGCGACAGGGGGGATGCGTGACAGAAACCGGGAAAGCCGGATACGGGCGGAAAAATCTCCCGCGGCCAGCTGATTGAAGGTGCTGATGGCATTCCTGACAGAACGGAAGGGAAAATGGATGACGAGTGTTGTGAGAAGCGTGCCCAGAATGGCGCTCACCAGCGCGACCACGAAGAGGAGCCACAGGGGGGAGGATTCCTCGTTGTAGACCTTGAAGTAGATCAGCAGCGCGGCGACACCGGCCATGATGAGCATGGCGCCCAGAATGCAGACAAAAATGAGAAGAGAGAACCGGACACGGACACGGAGATAACCCTTTTCCTTGGTCTTTGGGGGTTTTTCGTTCTTTTTGCTTTTCATTCCTTTTTCACCGCCCTGTAACCCAATCCGCGGACGGACTGGATCTCGAAGCCCGGCCAGTTTTCAAACTTTTTGCGAAGGCGCGCCACGTGAACGGTCACGGTTTCCCAGCCGGTCTCCGTGTCATAGCCCCAGATTTCATCCATCAGCTGGATGCGGGTAAAGATCTTATCCGGATAGGAGAGCAGCTTGTAGAGCAGCATGAACTCCTTCTGCGGCAGTTCGATCGTTTCACCCGGACGGGAGACGGTCATGCTGTCATAATCCAGCACCATGTCCCCGATCTGCAGCTTGCGTTCGCTGACGATCCGCGCGCGGCGCAGCAGGGCTTTGATGCGCAGGAGCATCTCCTCGGCATCGATGGGCTTGGTGATGTAGTCATCCGTTCCGACGATGAAGCCGCGGTGACGATCCTCGGGAAGCTGCTTGGCGGAGACCATAAGAATGGGCAGACTGCTGTTGTTGGCGCGCACGGTCCTGGTGAACTCATAGCCATCCATTCCGGGCATCATGATATCCAGCACGACGAGATCGATATGCTCCTGCTCCAGCTTTTTCAGCCGGGTGTCCACATTTCCCCGCAGTACAGTAACCGTCAGGTCCGGCCGGACAGCCAGAAGCTGCGCCCGCCGGCGCAGGCTTGAGGTTCCTACCCTCGCTCCCGCCGGAAGTGCCTGCAACGAAGCACCGCTGCGGCTGACCAGCGCATCACGCGCCTCAGCCCGCTTCAGTACCGCACCTATCATCAGCCCCTCCGGCAGCACTGCCGGCACATCCTTCAGGCTGTGGACCGCCATATCTATCCGGCCGTCGCTGATTTCCCGCTCTATTTCCTGCGTAAACAGCCCCTTGCCGCCAATTTCTGCCAACGGCATCTCAAGCACCCGGTCGCCTCTGGTGCTTATCGTTACAAGCCTTACCTCTGTTCCGGGGTACTGAGCGCTCAGCTGCCGGGCAACATATCCGGCCTGCCAGAGAGCCAGCCGGCTGCCGCGGGTGCCTATCCTTATTTCATTTCTCATGCTCCGCCTCCCCGTCAGGCAGACAGAACAATTCCCGTGCCGCCTGCATACAATGCTCCTCCTGCTCCGTACCGGCGGCCCGTGCCAGACGCGACATCGGCCCCCGGAGCAGCTTGCGCGTAATCATCCGCGTCATTCCCTCTATCAGCTGCCATTCCCCGTCCTTCAGCCCGGACAGCTTTCCTGCCACCCGCCTCAGCTCGCGGCAACGGATTTGCTCCGCCAGCTCCGCCAGCTCCAGCATCACCGGCCGGCAGGAAAGATATTTCAGCTTTTCCCAAAAAGCCGCCAGCTCCGCATAAACTATTTTCCCGGCCAGCTCCGCCTCCTCGGCCCGCTCCCTTTTATGCTCCTCGACAATCTCCGTCAGACTGTCGATATTGCAGAGCGTCACGCCGTCAATAGCAGCCACCCCCGGCTCAATATCCCGCGGCACAGCAATATCAATAAAAATCACCGGCCGGCCCTCCCGCTTTTCCATCAGCCTTTCGACCTCACGGCGGTGTACCACATAATGCGGCGCGCCTGTCGATGTAATCACAATATCAGCCGCAGCCGCCCGCCGGAAGGCATCAATAAACGAAACCGCCTCGCCGCCGAACTCCGCCGCAAACTCTGCCGCCCGCGAAAAATGGCGGTTGGCCACATACAATTTTTTTATCCCGTTAGCCGTCAGATGGCGGGCCGTCAGCTCGGCCATCTTGCCGGCCCCGAACAGCAACACCTCAAGCCCTTCAAGACTGCCCAGCTGCTTTTTTACCAGCTCGACCGCCGCATAGCTCACCGACACAGCATTGAAGGCAATGCGCGTCTCTGTGCGCACCCGTTTTCCCGTAGCAATCGCCCGATGAAAGAGCAGATTCAGCACCGTCCCGCAGCCGCCGGCTCCGTGGGAAAGACCGTAAGCCTCCTTGACCTGACTCAGTATCTGTCCCTCACCGATAACCAGCGAATCGAGACTCGCGGCCACCCGAAACAAATGCTCTGCACAATCAATATCAATAAACCAGTAAAAATATTGGCTTATTCCTTCCGCTGAAGCCCGGCCAGCCGCCGCAAAAAAATCCTGCAGAACCGCCAGAGCTGCCCCTGTTTCCACCGCTGCCGCATAAATCTCCGTACGGTTGCAGGTCGAAATCACGGCCGCCTCCTCAATGACCGGCGTTGCCGTCAGCCCCTCTGTTGCCTCCCTTATCTGCTCCGCTGACAGAGAAAACCGCTCCCGCACCTCTACCGGCGCCGTCGTATGATTAAGACCCAATACTATCAAGTGCATGAATAATCAGTTCCTCCGCCTCGTCAAAATTTCCCTGCTCTACCAAATCCAGCAGCCGGTCATCAAGCACCTGCCGCCAAAAATTCTCCCGCTCCCGCGGTGCAGTAAGCTTCCGCTTCAGCCCCTCCCGATAGGGAGCCAGCACCTCCAGCCACTCACTGTAACGGGCCGCCACATTGAGCAGCCGTTCCCGCAGCCGCCGGGCCAGCTCCGGGCTCCGCCCGCCCGTCGACACCGTCAGGAGAATGTCACCTTCGGCCTCTGCTGCCGGCAGCTCAAAATCCCCCAGCTCAAGCGGCGGAGCCGCCATATTTACCAATGCCCCGGCCGCCCGTGCCGTTGCTGCAGCCTGCGCATTGACCACCGTATCAGCAGCCGCAC
>CALCTW010000055.1 GCA_937907055.1 uncultured Clostridia bacterium
CGTGTCAACATTGAGCGTATGGGCATTGGGCATCTGGTCAAACGCTGCTACCGGGAGCTGTCCGGTGGTCAGCAGCAGCGTGTTCTGCTGGCTCGCGCCCTGTGTGCCACGCAGCACATTCTGCTGCTGGATGAGCCGGTCGCCGGTCTTGATCCCAAGGTGACGCTGGAAATGTATCAGCTCATCGCCCGGCTCAACGGCGAAGAGGGCGTGACTATCATTATGATCTCCCATGACCTGCATGCTGCTTTGCAGTATGCAACACACATCCTGCACATCGGTGAAACGACTTTCTTCGGCACACGCGCGGAGTATCTGCAAACTCCGCTGGCCCGGCGTTTCCTGATGACGGAAGGCGGTGAAGCTAATGCTTGACATGCTGAAAATGTACCTGCAATTCCCCTTTGTACGGTATGCGCTGATCGTAGGTGTGCTCATCGCCCTGTGTTCGTCACTGCTGGGCGTGACACTGGTGCTCAAGCGTTTCTCCTTTATCGGGGACGGCTTGTCCCATGTGGCCTTCGGCGCCATGGCGATTGCGGGCATTGTGAACCTGACGGATAATATGCTGCTGGTTTTGCCCATTACCGTCGTGAGCGCGGTGCTGCTTCTGCGTACCGGTCAGAATACGAAGATCAAGGGCGACGCGGCCATCGCTATGATCTCAGTGGGCGCGCTGGCCATCGGATATCTGTTGCTGAATCTTTTTTCCTCATCCACCAACCTCTCCGGTGATGTCTGCTCCACGCTGTTCGGCTCTACCTCTATCCTTACGCTGAGGATTTCTGAAGTATGGCTGTGCGTGGGATTGTCTGTGGCGGTGGTCAGTATCTTTATTCTTTTCTACAACAAGATCTTCGCCGTTACCTTCGATGAGGATTTCGCAAATGCCATTGGCACCCGTGCGCAGGCCTACAACCTGCTCATTGCCATTGTCATCGCGGTCATCATCGTGCTGGCGATGAATCTGGTGGGATCATTGCTGATCTCGGCTCTGGTCATTTTCCCGGCCATGTCGGCCATGCGGTTGTTCGGCAGCTTCAAGTCGGTCACCATCTGCTCGGCGGTGCTGTCAGTGTGCTGCGCGCTGCTCGGCATACTCATTTCCATCCTCGCAAGCACGCCGGTAGGATCCACCATTGTAGCCGTGGATATTGCTGCGTTCTTCATATTCTCTCTTCTTGCAAGAATCGTTGGAGGTGTACGTCGATGAAAAAGGTGATCTGTGTTCTGATGCTTTGTGTAATGTGTGTGTCCCTGTTGTGCGGTTGTACAACCGGAGACGCTGATGCGATCGAACCGGTAAAGACATCCACAGAGATTTACAACGATTCAGATGTGCAACTGGATCTGAGCCTGATGAGCGGTACGGTCGTTTATTCCATGCTTTCCAATATCATGTATGAGCCTGACAAATATATCGGACAGGTGATCCGGCTTGCAGGTTACTACAGTGTATGGGAGGATCCCGAAACGGGTATGATTTATCATTCCTGCGTGATTCCGGACGCCACTGCCTGCTGCGCGCAGGGGATGGAATTTGTATGGGCCGGTGAACACACCAATCCGGATGATTATCCTGAGCTCGGTACGGACATGATCGTGACCGGTAAGCTGGAAAGCTACATGGAGGGCGAATACATGTATCTGCACCTGGTGAATGCAGATGTGCAGTGGTTGACGGAGGAGCGATAAATTGCCCACCTGCAGATACTTCTGCAGGTTGGTGCTTTTTGAAAATATAGGTGGCCGGTGCTATGATACACCGGCCGTTTTTTTGTATATTTCAGATTTTTTCGCACGGATCATTTTGCCGAAAATGGTGGAGCGAATAGAAAATATTAGTTTTTGTCATGAGCCGGAATACGATGAGTATTGCGTGCAGTGAAATATATGGCATTTGAAAGCGTGCATTTACATGACATTTGGGGTATGCAGAGAATTCTATTATTTAACAGGATTCTGTATTGAAAATATATCATTTTTGCATTATGATATCTATATTGACATATTCGCACATTGGTCCTCATGCACATGAACCGCTTTCTGATAAAAATTCATCATCTGGAGGAAAAAGAAATGAAACGGAATACCTGTTTGAGCATCCTTCTGGTTGGAGCGTTCCTTCTTATTTTTACGGTTTCTTCTGCATTGGCGCTCACCACTACGGAAAAAGAAAATCTTTACAATGCTACCCTGCAGGAACTTGAAACCTACCTTGAAAATCCGAATGATCCCGATAAGAGCTTGGAATACATCATCGATCATTTTGAACAGCTGGATAATTATGAATTCAGCAAACAGTTGCGTTTTTTCGCGCTGGCATTGCAACAAATAGAAAATAACATATATGACAGCAAACTGGATTTCTACATCGACACTTTGATTTCGAATGAAAAATTCAATCAGTATGTTCATGGTCTTGATAAAAGCAAGATCTGCACAGCCGGGGAACTGTCACTTTATCGTTCCGCCTGTGAAGCACAGTATAAAGGAGATTCCGAAGCCGCTGTCGCGTTCTATCGCCAGTGCAACGGCTTTTATGACAGTGACAGCCGTATGGAAAAACTGTATGGTACGGCATATCAGAATAATTATGATATCGCGATAAACTACTTTGAAAACGGCGATTATAACAACGCCTACATCTTTTTCAATAAGACCAGAAACTATAAGGATTCGGACGATTATATGACATGGATCGTCGGAAAACTGGGCTATATCCCCGGTGAAAGCACGCCTGAGCGGGTAACGTCTGCTCCCAAGAGAGAGGTTACCCCGGTTCCCTATCGTCAGTTGTATGAAGGACAGAGGATCTATCTGGGAAATTATCCTCAGTCATCGGATATGAATAGCCAGTCGATCGAGTGGTACGTGATCCATGTGGATGGAGATCACGCGCTGCTGCTGAGCGTCAAGGGCCTGAACGCAATGGCTTTTGACAACAACAAGAACAGTTGGTATAACAGCGAGATCAAGACTTGGCTGAACAACGGCTTTACCCGTACAGCATTCAGCTCGATCGAGCAGAACGCGCTCGACTATTATGATCCCGCCGGAGCAAAGGTTTTTCTGCTGAGTGAGTATGAAGTAAATGCATATTTGTCATTTGATATGCTGAAATGCTATGTGACGCCGTATGCCATGACCAATAAAACACAGGGACGTGTTTCGGCAACTGTCGGCAAGTATGGCTATGCTTGGTGGTGGCTACGGGATGACGGAACTGATTACCTGTGCACAAAAGGCGTAAAGGCCAATGAAAGCTGTGATATTTCTACACGCGGTGTGGAACGCAACCGGGATTTTTACACAGTCAGACCGGCAATCTGGATCGATTTGAGAAAAATGCCTTGATCCCGCAAGGTATTTAAGCATAATCTTTTCGTTATATAGAATAAGGGTGGCCTGTGCATGATGACACGGGCCGCCCTTAGTTTATCCAAACACAGATAAAAAGCATTTTCAGTCTGCAGCGGGAAACAGAGTCTGATATGCTGCAGGTCATTGAGAACTTCATTAAAAAATCAAACAAGTTCTCAACGGTAAGGCTGAATCTCTCTTCGAATCAGGGGATCATTTTCATTGAAAAGTTGCTCAGGACTGATATACGACCCTTCCGCCCACGATGGTGCTGCAAACATTCAGCGTATCATCCAGCAGCAGAAGATCGGCATCGTAACCGGCGCGGAGGAAGCCCTTATGATCCGCGATGCGGAGGAGGGTAGCGGGATTGGCCGTGAGCAGGGGAAGGATCCTTTCGAGCGGTTCCTTGGTAAAGGCGATGAGATTGCGAAACGCGTTGATCGCGGTGAGCGTGGAGCCGGCGCGGACACCGGTTTCGGGAAGGGTGGCATCGCCGTCACGGACGATGACATCATTGACGCCCAGCTTGTATTGACCATCCGGCAATCCGGCGGCCATAATGCTGTCGGTGATGGCAACGGCACGGTCGTAGCCGATGCAGCGCAGGATCAGCCTGATCGTTTCGGGATGCAGGTGACGGCCGTCACAGATCATTTCGCACCGGCAGTCGCTGTTCAGGGCAGCGCCGACGATGCCGGGCTCGTGATGGTGGAAGGGGCGCATGGCATTGAAGAGATGCGTAGCGCTGCGCGCGCCGGCTTCGATGGCCTCGGCGGCTTGCGCGCAGGTGGCGCCGCTGTGACCGATGGCAATGACGATCTCATCTTTGAACGCGCGGATCAGCGGGATCACGCCTTCCACCTCGGGGGAGACGGTCATGTAGCGGATGACGCCCGGGAACTGATCCAGCCAGCCGCGGAGCAGGGCGGGATCGCCTTTGCGGAGCAGATGCTCCGGCATCGCGCCTTTATAGGCAGGGGCAAGAAACGGGCCTTCCAGATGAACGCCCAGCAATTGCGCTCCGGGCGCGCCGTCTGTCATGACAGCCCGGGCATCAGAAAGGCAGGACGCGGTGGTTTCGGGCGTATCGGTCAGCACACTGGCCTGAAAGGCTGTCGTGCCCTGTGAAGCAAAGAACGCGGAGAGCTTGCGCAGACCCTCCTGCCCGGCTTGATTCACATCAACGCCGCAGCCGCCGTGTGTGTGGATATCGATAAAACCGGGAACGACCTTCTTTCCGGAAGCGTCGATGACATTCGGGCAGGGCCGGGCATGAAGATCACCGATTTCGGTGATGCGGCCGTTCTCGCACAGTATATCGGCTTTCACAAACGCGCCTTCCTGATAGATCTGACCGCCTTTGATCAGTAAATTCTGCATCGTTCATTCCTCCGGTGTGTATTGGCATTGCTATTGTATAACGGGGAATGGGATTTTAAAAGTTCTTTTTTATGCTGATTTCTCAAAGCCGCGGGAATGTGCCGTTTATGAGGTTTTCTGTCCGCGATGGAAGGGCTGAAGAAGTGATGATTTTACAGTTGTGATGACTTGACCCTGTATCCCGCAGAACCTATAATAGAAGCAGGAGAATCGGCAGGAAAACAGGGATGTATTCAGGATGGGAAAAGGAGGCGCGTGACGGAGATGGTGGAGATCCGTGTGGAACGGAGCGACCGCAGATCAATCGGAATGACGATCAAAAATGAAAATCTGGTCGTTGTGCGCGCTCCGCTGCGAATGAGCAAATACGAGATCGAACGGTTCATCCAAGCCCATCAGGGATGGCTGCAAAGCCATCTGGCAAAGATGCGCGCGCAGAAGGCAAAAGCTGAAAGCATGACGATCGATGACGCGCGGATAGAAGCGCTGAAGAAAAAGGCGAAGGAAGTGATCCCGCCCAAGGCGGCTTTCTGGGCCCGGAAGCTGGGCGTGGATTATGGCAGGATCTCGATACGCTGCCAGAAAAGCAAGTGGGGTTCCTGCTCCGCGAAGGGTGATCTGAATTTTAATTGTCTGCTGATGCTCTGCCCGGAGGCGTGTATCGACTATGTGGTGATCCACGAACTGTGTCACCGGAAGGAAATGAATCATTCGGCCAGATTCTACGCGTATGTGGAAAGCATGATGCCCAACTGGCGGCAGGCGCGCGCCTGGCTGAAAAATGACGGGCAGGCTTTGATCGCAGCCCGCTTCAGTGACGAAGACTGAAGAAGAAAACACAGCGCTCCAAATCGCGTGAAAGCAGAAGGGAGGGAGCGGACGCGCATGGAAGAGAGAAAAGTGCACAGGCCGAACCGACTGGGGCTGTTCATGAACAGGCTGCCGAAGATTCGGATCCTGTATCCGCTCTACCGGGCATCGAAGCTGTACCGAACGGAAAACATACTTTATTTTGAGCAGCTGCCAGCGGAACTGGATGGCCTGCGCGTTGTTTTTGCCGCGGATATCCATTACGGAGCCTACCTGAGCCGGGAACGCGTACTGGATCTAGCAGCGCGGATGAATGCTGAAAAGGGTGATCTGATCCTGCTTGGCGGCGATTTCGGAGAGGATACCGCGGCATCGCTCGCGCTGTGGCAGGAGATCCGGCCTTGTTTTGAGGCAAGATGGGGCGTTTATGCTGTGCCCGGCAATCATGATCTGACGGATCCTGACAGGCGAAAGGAACTGACTGAGGCAATGAAGGATGCAGCGGCGGTTCTGCTGACGAACCGCGCGGTCGATCTGCCGGTGAACGGCGGGAGGATCACGTTGGCCGGGGTGGATGATATTTATATGGGTGCTCCGTCTGAAGATCTGTTGGAGAAGGAATGCAAAGGGAAGGGATTCACGATCCTGCTGACCCATTCCCCGGATGTGCTGCCGGCCTATTTTGAAAAGCATGAGAAAGCGCATTTCGATCTTGTTCTGTGCGGTCACACGCACGGCGGACAGATTGCGGTAGCCGGCAAGGCGATCCACAGCAGCAGCCGCTTCGGCAATCGCTATAACATGGGGCAAAAGAATGAGAACGGCGCGACGATCCTGATCACGCAGGGGGTGGGGACCAGTATGCTCCCGATCCGCTGGGGAACGAAGCCGGAATATCATGTGATCACGTTAAGAAAGAAATGATCGGAGAAATGAAGATGTACAAAACAGAAATGCACTGCCATTCGGCGCCTGTCAGCCGCTGCGCGCACGCCGGGGCGGAGGTGATCGTGGAGCGCTATACAGCGGCCGGATACAGCACGGTGGTGCTGACCAATCATATCAGCCGGTGGAATTTTGAAAACTACGATTTTGCATCATGGAATGACATGATGGATTTTTACCTGAAGGACTACCATGATCTGCAAAAGGCAGCGGAGGGCAAACTGAATATCCTGCTCGGTGCTGAGATCCAGCTTGATCTGAATCACAATGATTATCTGATCTACGGGCTGAATGAGGAAAAACTGCGCGGCCTGGGCGATGTGCTTCCGCTGGGCTTCCGGCAGTTTACCGACCGTGTGCATGAGCAGGGCTGCCTGATCTATCAGGCGCATCCGATGCGATTTGGCATGACGCTGATGAATCCCGACTGGGACGGGCATTATGATGGGATCGAGGGTCATAACGCGCATGATCATCATGATTCCCATAATGATCTGGCACAGCTGTGGGCGGCAAAACTGGGCCTCCCCATGAGCAGCGGCAGTGATTTTCATGATCCGGAAGGACATATCGGCGGCGGTATCCTGACAGAAAGGCCGATCATGACCATGACAGAACTGATGAACACACTGAAGAGCGGCGCGTATGAACTGATCAGGGAATAACGATGACGAATCTTCATGATTATCTGAGCTGGCGCGGCGATCTGCTGACGGCGGATGTACCGCTGAATGATGTGGATCACCTGATCCTGAGCGAGCTGAGCTATGTCAATTTCGGCGATGTGGTGCCGGAATGGCGGCAGGGAAAGAGTGTGACCATCGCGGAAGCGGCCGATCGGCTGCTGGCGTTTGATCCTCAGGAAAAGAAACTGGATCAGACCTTCTATCTGTGGAAGGATCTGCGGCAGCTGCTTTCCGGTCTGCGTGCCAGTCCGCGCTTTGCCATGATGGAGATCAGCCGTCCGGCGCGCGTGGTGGATGATGAAACACAGTTCGCGGCGTTCTGTATCCGCGTGGCGGAGGACCGGTATGTGATCCCGTTTCAGGGAACGGATTCCTCTGTGATCGGGTGGGAAGAGGATCTGATGCTGGCGCTGGATGAAGCGGTGCCCGCGCAGAATGCCGCGCTGGAATACCTGAACGCGGCTGCGGCAGAACTGAAGGGGCAATTTATCCTCTCCGGCCACAGCAAGGGCGGGAATCTGGCTGTATATGCCGCGGCGCACGCGGATGCTTCTGTTCGCAGGCGCGTGGATAAGATCTACAGCTTTGACGGACCCGGCTTTACCAGTAACACCCTTTCGCTCGATGGATACAGGGATATCGAGCGCAAGATCGCGCATATTATTCCTGAGTATTCACTTGTGGGGCTTCTGCTTACGCATACTGTTAACAGTGTAGTGATCAAAAGCAACAGTATCGGTTTGCTTCAGCATAACGGCTTTACGTGGCAGGTGAAGGGCGGGCGATTTGTTCAGGCCAAAGGCCTGAACGAGGGCAGCCGCAAGGTGGGAGAGATCATCTCCAACTGGCTGGATCAGCTGGATCAGGAACAGCGCCGTGAATTTGTCACCTTGCTTTGTAAATCATTGAAACGGCTGAATGTGGAAAGGCTGGAGGATATCCGTCTTCCGGCGTTGATCCGCATCCCGAATGTTATCCGCGTGATGGCGACGATCGGCCTTGAAAGCAAAAAAGAAGTGATCAGAGCGCTCCGTCAGGCCATTCAGGGCGGGCGCGGAAATGATGAAACACAGGAATAAACAAAGACCCCGAACCATTGCGTAAAAGCATGGTTCGGGGTTTGCGTTTGCTTAGGTGTAAAGATCGATCGCGACGTTCAGTTTGCCTTTTTTGCTGACAGAGCGGGTGCCCTTATAACGGGCGCGGCCGTGACCGCGCACCGAGATCACGGTGCCTTCTGTGAGCAGTTTTTCGCATTTGGTGCAGGGCGCGTCATCCAGCAGAACAAGCCCGCGGGGAAAGAGCGCCTGTGTGTCATCACGGCTCAGGTGGAACAGATGGGCGATCACGGCATCCGCGCGCGGGGAGGAGACCTGAACGATGACCTCCTGTGTTTTGCGGGCTGGGCCGTCGGGCGCGTCCGAAATGCTGCCTGTGACATCCGTGCCGCCGATCTGCGTCATGCCGTCCAGCACGAGCTTCGCGGTCTTATCCAGACAGAAGAGATAGATCTCATTTTCACGCAGGATGATATCGCCGAACTGCTCACGCTCCAGCCCCAGGCTCATCAGTGTGCCCAGCACATCCCGGTGCGTACAGGGACGGGCAAAACGGACAGATCGGGGAACGAAACGCAGACAGACCAGCGGATATTCCGCTTCTTCCGGCGGTTCCACATCATAGAAGGCGGCAACACAGCGCTCGTTATCCGGCATTCCGCCGAAGAGGCAACATGCGATACCGGCTTTGGCCGCGGCGATCCTCGCGTTTTTCTGATCATTCAGGTCCAGAAAACGGGTATAGGTCGTCAGCCCGCGCGCAGCGGTTCGCTGTGCCAGTTCGGCCAGACGATCGGGTTCATTCATGGAAAGCGCCTCCGGAAAAAGATGAAATACCTGTACGGAACTTAAAAAATTGTGAACAGATGTACAGAAATCAGCGGAGCGTGACCAGCTCATACGCTCGGCTGCCCATGCCGATCTCTTCGGCGTGGGTGAGCAGCGTGCGCCATTCGCTTTCGGGCGTGCTGTTGACAAAGTGATCGTGATGATCCTCGAAATCCGGCTTCTTCATGTTATCGGAAAGCTGGCTGTTGGGCAGCGGCTCGGAGGCCAGGCAGGCATCCACGCAGGCCTGATCCAGCGCGACAGGGTCGAAGGAGGCGAACATGCCGATATCGGGCAGGATGGGACTGTCATTCTCGCTGTGGCAGTCGCAGTTGGGGCTGATATCACGCACAATGTTGATGTGGAAGCAGGGACGGCAGGCCACGACAGCCTGCGCGTATTCCGCCATGCGGGTGTTCAGATCCTGCGCGGCGTTCCAGTTGGAGAAACTGATGGCGTCAAAGTTGCAGGCGCCCACGCAGCGGCCGCAGCCGACGCAGTTGGCGGTATCAACACGCATTTTGCGGGTGGTTTCATCAAAGATGAGACCGTCATTGGCGCATTCACGCATGCAGCGCTTGCAGCCGCGGCACCTGGATTCCTTTACGCGCGGCTGTCCGGAGCAGTGCTGCTCCTTCTTGCCGGCACGGCTGGCGCAGCCCATGCCGATGTTCTTGATACAGCCGCCGAAACCGGCTTCTTCATGTCCCTTGAAATGGCTGAGGGAGATAAACACATCAGCGTCCATGATGGTGCGGCCGATGCGCGCTTCCTTGATGACCTGACCGCCCGGAACGGGGACGGCGATATCATCGGTGCCCTTCAGACCGTCGCCGATCAGGATGGGGCAATCAACGGAGAGGGGAGAGAAGCCGTTCTGCCAGGCGCAGTAGAGATGCTCCAGCGCGTTTTTGCGGCTGCCGACATACAGCGTGGAGCAGTCGGTGAGGAAGGGCTTTCCGCCGTTCTCCTTCACCACATCCACCACCGCGCGGGCGTAGTTGGGACGCAGGAAGCTGAGATTGCCCAGTTCGCCGAAATGCAGCTTGATGGCTACAAAACGGTTGTCCATCTCGATGGATTCGATCCCGGCGGCGCGGATCAGTTTTTTGAGTTTTGCGGGCAGACCGTTGCTGCCGACACCGACACGAAAATCAGTAAACCATACCTTAGAAGCCATAGTGTTCACACATCCTTATCATTTTACTTTGTATGCCCGGAAGAATGCTTCATTCGCGTATACGGGAAAGCAACACCACATCATGATAGGCGCCGTCGCGCCAGACTTCCTGCCGCAGCAGTCCATCCCGGATGAAACCGCACTTCTCATAGCAGCGGATCGCGGCGGTGTTGAAATCCATGACCGAGGCCTTGATCTTATGCAGATTCAGTTCATCAAAACCAAATCTGCACAGCAGATCCACTGCTTCGGTACCGAAACCCTTGCCTCTCGCGGCTTTTTCACCGATCAGGATGGCAAGCTCCGCCCAGCGATTTTTCCAGTCCACCTTCACAAAGCCGCAGCGCCCGATCAGCGTACCGTCGTTTAATTCAATGGCAAACTGGTATTCCCCGTGGGTATAGCTGCTCTGGCCGTCCAGATAACGGCTTTCATCATTCATGCTGCTGGGATACAGCATGCCGGCAAAAGCGCCGCGCATGGTCTCCCTGTCATTGACGAAGGCATGCATGAGGGACAGGTCATCGGATTCGATGGCGCGCAGGATCAGTGATTTGGATCGATACATAAAAAATCCCTTTCCGGATCGTTTTTTACAATTCACATTATACTGATTCATGACCGATTGTAAAGTGTTTGTTCTTTTTGAAAACACGCGCGAAGCTTTGACGGAGATATGTATGAGACGGTGTAAGAAGCGGAATAAGCGAAAAACGGAGAAGTATCCGTTGCAAAACATCAATTCGGATGTGCATACGCCATATCTTGTATAATGACAAACAATGTGATATAATACGGGCAGTATGTTGCGATGCGGATCTTTGCTGATATCAAGGGCAAAATAATCCGGCGGCGGCAGGAACAATAACGAATGAAAAAGGCCCCGATCTGGGGATACAGGAGGAAAAAAACAATGGCAAGAAATCAGTTTGGTGGTTTCGGCGGCGGCGCCAATATGCAGCAGCTGATGCGTCAGGCGCAGAAGATGCAGCAGCAGATGGAAAAAATGCAGGAAGAACTGGGCGAAAAGACCTATGAAGCTACTTCCGGCGGCGGCATGGTGGCCTGCAAGGTAAGCGGCAAGCGCGAACTGCTGGAGCTGACCATCAAGCCCGAAGCGGTGGATCCTGATGATGTGGAAATGCTGCAGGATATGATCATGGCGGCTGTCAACGAAGCGCTGCGCGCCGGTGAAAAAGCCCGTGAGGATGCCGGCAATGCCATGGTTCCCGGCGGTATGGGCGGCCTCGGCGGGATGTTCTGATGAGCGCAACGACAGAACCGATCCAGCGCATCGCGAATGAACTTTCGCGTTTGCCGGGGATCGGCATGAAGAGCGCGCAGCGGCTGGCGTATCATATCATCGCCATGCCGCAGGATCAGGTGAAGAGCCTGAGCGACGCGCTGATCGAAGGCCGTATGAAGGTGCATTACTGCACCCGGTGCGGAAATTATACACAGAATGAACTGTGCGATATCTGCGCGGATGAACAGCGTGAGAACGGTCAGATCTGCGTAGTGAGAGAGCCTCGTGATGTGGCCGCGATGGAGCGCATGCGCGATTATAAGGGCCTGTATCATGTGCTGCACGGCACGCTGAGCCCCATGGACAACATCGGCCCCAATGATATCAGCATCCGTGAATTGATGATGCGCCTTGGCAGCGAGGAGGTAAATGAAGTGATCCTCGCGACCAACCCGGATATCGAAGGTGAGGCGACTGCTGCCTATATCGCGCGCCTGATCAAGCCGATGGGCATCCGCTGCACGCGTATCGCGCACGGCGTGCCGGTGGGCAGTGATCTGGAATATGCCGACGAAGTGACCCTGAGCAAAGCCATGGAAGGAAGGCGTGAGTTGTAATGCTGCATTTTTACTATGGCGTGATGGGCTCCAGCAAAACGGCTCAGCTTCTGATGCAACGGTATAATTATCTTCAGCTGGGGCTGAAGGTGGCTCTGGTGAAGCCTGCCATCGATACCCGCGCCGGTGTGGATATGGTGTACAGCCGGGTCGGTCTGCAGGCCAGCGCGGAGATCGTGCTGGAGGCCGGACACAGCGTGCGTGAACAGCTGGCCTGGCTGGCGGTTCAGCAGGCGCACAATGATTTTCAGTACATCTTTGTGGATGAGGCCCAGTTCCTGACGGAGGAACAGGTGGAAGAAATGGCGGATATGTCCAGTGAAATGGAGATCTTCTGCTATGGCCTGAAGACGGACTTTATGGGAAAGTTCTTCCCGGGCAGCAGCGCGCTGCTGCGCCTGGCGGAGGATATTCAGGAAGTTTCCGGCGGTCTTTGCTGGTGCGGCGCGAAAGCCACAATGAATACCCGTGTGGACGGGGATGGAAATGTGATCAAGCATGGCGCGCAGGTGCTGATCGATACCAAGGGCAAACAGAAACCTATCCGCTATATCGGACTGTGCTATAAGCATTGGCGGGAGGGTATTTCCCATGCCTGAGTTTACCCAGGAAGTACAAGGCCGGTTGATTGCAGGCGGCCTTGTTTTGCTATTATTGGTGATCGCGGTGATCGTGCTGGTCATCCTCTGCATTCGCGGGCAGCAAAAGCTGCGGCAGATGATGCAGGATGAACAGGCGCGTACGGAAAACGATCTGCGCCGTCAATGGGAACTGCTGCATGGCATCCCGGGACGGGAAGAGATGGATCAGAAACTGTATAACCTGCAGGAAGCCCTGCGCCGTGGTATGACCGAGATCGGAGAAAGTGACGCGAGAAGGGCGGAAAACCTGGGCGCACGTCTGGACGCGTTCGGCGCGCAGCAGCAGGACCGGCTGGAGCATGTGACGGTCAGCGTGGAAGAGAAACTGCGCCAGAATGAGGCGCGGATCGAAACCATGCGCCGTGCTGTGGAAGAAAGCATGAAAAGCCTGCGCGAGGAGAATGCCGCCAAGTTGGATGAAATGCGCCGTACGGTGGACGAGAAACTGCATGCCACGCTGGATAAGCGGCTGAGCGACAGTTTTTCCATGGTCAGTGAACGTCTGGAGCAGGTGTATAAGGGACTCGGCGAAATGCGTACGCTGGCGGGCGGCGTGGGAGATCTGAAAAAGGTGCTCTCCAACGTGAAAACGCGCGGTATCTGGGGCGAGATGCAGCTGGGGAATATTCTGAGCCAGATGATGGCCCCCGGACAGTACGCCGAAAACTGCGAAGTGGTGCCGGGCAGCGGCAGAAGAGTGGAATACGCGATATTGCTGCCGGGCAGGGAAACGGAACGGGTCTACCTGCCGATCGACAGCAAATTCCCGGTGGAGGATTACGAACGGCTGCTGGCCGCGGCAGAGAGCGGTGATCCGCAGCAGATCCAGGCCTGCGCGGCCGGGCTGGAGGCCGCTTTCAAGGCGGAAGCAAAACGGATCAGTGAGAAGTATATCTGTCCGCCTTATACCACGGATTTCGCGGTGATGTTCGTACCGGTGGAAGGTCTTTACGCGGAAGCGCTGCAGCGGCGCGGGCTGGCGGAGTATCTGCAGGAGAAATTCCGTATCATCATCGCCGGTCCGACGACCTTGACGGCTTTGCTCAATTCCCTGCAGGTGGGCTTCAGAACGCTCGCGATCGAAAAGCGGAGCGGTGAAGTGTGGCAGCTGCTGGGGGCTGTGAAGACCGAATTCGGACATTTCAATGATCTGCTGGACGCCACCCAGAAACGTATGCAGAGCGTGACAGAAACCATAGAAAAGGCCGGACGCCGCAGCCGGATGATCGAGCGGCGGCTGAAGGACGTGGAAAGCCTGGATGAAAGCGGTGCTGCCGCGCTGCTGGGAAAGGGCGAAATAACCGATACAGACCCGGAAAATGATCAATATTGAAACGGGGGAACGAAAAAATGGATATCAGGCAGTATGCGGCTTATTCCAAAGAAGGTAAGGACTGGAGCGAGGCTTTTGAAAATGCCGTGCGCGACCTTGAAGCAGCGGGCGGCGGTGTGATCACAGTGGAGGCGGGCGAGTATCCAACCGGCTCGATCGAACTGAAAAGCCATATCACGCTTGAATTGAAGGAAGGCGCGGTGCTGCGCTATCTGCAGACACTCGGGGCATTCCCGCTGATCGAACTGGAGTTTGAAGGGATCCCCGGACAGATCTATCGTCCGTGTATCTTCGCGAGAGACAGCGTGGATGTGAAGGTGACCGGCAAGGGAACGGTCGACGGTCAGGGAAGCTTCTGGTGGAAGCCTTTCCGTGAGAAGACGCTGCAGTATCCGCGCCCTTATCTGGTCTGCTTTGCCGATTGCAGGGATGTGACGCTGGAGGGCGTGACGCTGACAAACAGCCCCTGCTGGACGGTGCATCCGCTTCGTTGCGAAAATGTACTGCTGAAGGGACTGAATATCAAAAACCCCTATGATTCACCCAATACGGACGGTATCGATCCCAACTGCTGCAGGAACGTGCGGATCGAGGATTGTACGATCGATGTGGGCGATGACTGCATCGCGCTCAAGTCCGGTACCGAAGATACGCCGGTGCGTATGCCCTGTGAGGAGATCACGGTGAGCGGCTGCCGTTTCCTGCACGGTCACGGCGGCGTGGTTCTGGGCAGCGAAATGAGCGGCGGCGTGCAGAACATCTTCGTTGATAACTGTACCTTCATGGGCACGGATGTCGGCCTCCGCTTCAAGAGCTGCCGCGGACGGGGCGGCCTGGTGGAAAACATCTATTGCCAGCACATACGCATGATGGACATCCCCTCCGAGGCCATCGTCTTCAACCTCTTCTACAGCGGCAAGGCACGCGGCGAGGAGGTGAGCTACGACGACGAGGGCAACGGCACGCCTGTAGCCCTGCCCGCCGTCGATGAAACCACGCCCGTATTCCGCAACATCTTCATCAGCGACGTCATCTGCAAGGGTGCCGGGCGCGCCATCTACTTCAATGGCCTGCCGGAAAAACGCATCGAGAACATCCAGCTGAGCCATGTCACCGTCACCGGGGCCAAGGAGGGTGCCGTATTCTGCGAATCGCAGGACATCCGTCTGGACAGCGTACACATTGAGACACTCGGCCAAAGTCCCGCCTGCCGTATGCAGGGTGTGGCGGGTGTCAGCGTGAATGGCAAGGCCTACGATAAGATTGGCCACGAACAGGTCATACCTCTCTAACACTCATCCCCCCTTTCACCAGCATGAAAAAAATCATTCTCCCCCTCATTCTCTGCAGCGCCTTCGCCGCCACGCTCCATGCCCAAGTCTATGCCGACATGCTTCTGAGCGACAAGAGCCATGGGCACAAGGAAATCCAGTCGCTCAGCGTACCAGGCAGCGTGGATGTTTATGACAACCTGCACCACCATGGCCCCGCCTTCGAAAGCGAGCTGGTGGCCTATCGCCTCTACTTCGACCACCGGCAAACCGTCGATATCTACGGCAAACGGCACAAGGGCCTGGAGCTCAAGCACACCGAATTCTATCCTACGGCTGACGATATACGGAACGGCTATGGCGATGATGTGCTTTGGGCGGGCACGACGCTCTCATGTGGCTCATTCCGCGGCTTCGCGAACGATGCACCCAGCTTCATCCAGCCGGTGGATATGCGCACCGAGCGTATTCTCGAATATGGCCCTGACCGCACTGTCGTAGAAATCATTGACGAAGGATGGGAATACGACGGGCAGAAGCTCAACATGATCCAGCATTACACGCTCGAAGCAGGTCGCCGGGATGTGCGCGTTGACATTGACATCACGGGCGAGAAGCCATTCATCAGCCCCTTCTGCACAGGCGTACTGAAGTTCCAGGGCGGCTCCGGCATGAAGAGCGGACACCATCCGGCCAACCAAACAGCGGCTTCCTGGGGCAGCAACTGGGCATACGGCCCGAAGGACACCCTCGACATCAACCGCCGCGCCACAGTAGGCATCGCCGTCTGCATCCCGTCGAAGTACATCACGGGAGGTGGCGAGAGCGATGAAAACCTCTTCTACCTCCTCGGAAACAAGAAACCCCGCAAACGGTTCCACGTCACCTACTGGCTGGCATTCTGCTCCGACAAAGAGGAGTGGGAAGGCTCCATGCACAGTGCCGACGAATGGTTCACATGGGTTAACGGGTGGCAGCAATCCCTGAAAGAATAGCCATTTCCCCTACGTTTTCCCCATTCCATCTTTACGCTTCACCGTTCCATTCCCCACGTTTCGCCGTTCCATTTCTGCACGAATGAATTGACGTGAAAAAGCCCGCTAACTGATTCTCCCATGCACATCTATCAGCCTACCGACAAGATGGCCGAGCTCATCGGCCAAGACTACAACCTGCTGCAAGTCATGAGCCGCTTCAGCATCCCACTCGGTGTGGGTGAGAAAAGCGTGGACGAAGTCTGCCGCGAGAACGGCGTGGACACCGACACCTTCCTTGCCGTGCTCAACTTCGTAGGCAACAACTGCGACCACCGGTTCATTGCCGACCCTGAATCGCTGTCGCTCCCCTCGCTGATGAGCTATCTGCAGGAAGCGCACAACTACTTCCTCAACTACACCTTCCCCACCATCCGCCGCGAACTCATTGAGGCTATCAGCAGTTCGGCCGACGACAGGTTTGCCGTCCTCATCATCAAGTATTTCGACAACTTCGTGGAGGAGGTGCGCGAACACCTCGACTACGAGAATGCCACCATCTTTCCGCACGTCGATGCCCTGCTCAACGGACGCCCCCCCTTGTTTGAGCTCAGCTCATTCGACACCGAGCATGACGAATCGGCCGGCGACAAGCTCAACGAGCTGAAGAACATCATCATCCGCTACCACCACACCCCCAGTCCTAGCCACGCCCTGCATGGCGTGCTCTCCGACATCTTCAACTGCAACGCCGAGCTGAAAGCCCACGGGCTTGTGGAGGAGCATCTTTTCATTCCCGCCGTCAAGCTCTACGAGCAGCGGCTGGCTGCGGACGGCTTATCCACCGCAAACGACGACGATGCGGGCAACCGCGAGTCCTCACTCAGCCCCCGCGAAAAGGAAATCGTCATCGGCGTTGTCCGCGGCCTCTCCAACAAAGAGATTGCCGACAGCCTCAGCATCAGCCTCAACACCGTGCTCACCCACCGCCGCAACATCGCCCGCAAGCTCGAAATCCACTCCCCCGCCGGCCTCACCATCTATGCCATCATGAACGGTCTCATCACCCTCGAGGAACTCAGCCAGCAACCCTAACACCCCGATAATCTGTTAAACGGCCGGGGCATCCTGGAACGAAAACCCATCTGCCCATGTCCCCCGCAAAAAGGCACGTGGTGCGCTCTGAATAAAGCATTTCTGCCGTGCTTATGGGATAGCCATACGCTTGGGCAAAAAATATTTTGCGCTGGCTTTTAGTTAATTAATGTTTTTTACAAGAAAAAAAACGCAGCGAATTTGGTTATTTGCGAAGGATTTTTATTATCTTTGCATGAAAATTCAAACTATCTACGAATGAAGGCTAACAGAATTCTGTACGTTGCAAAGGAAGTCGTACCCTTTACAGCCAGCAGCGAGATGAGCGAAATCTGCCGTCATCTACCTCAGGCCATCCAGGAAAGAGGCCACGAAATACGCACATTCATGCCTAAATGGGGCTGCATCAACGAGCGCCGCAACCAGCTGCACGAGGTCATCCGCCTGTCGGGCATGAACCTGATTATCGACGAGACCGACCACCCGCTGATCATCAAGGTGGCTTCCTTGCAGATGGCCCGCATGCAGGTCTATTTCATCGACAACGAAGACTATTTCAGCAAAGTCCGTCTCGATGACCCTGCACTCCGCAGCCCGGAATTCAAAGATAACGACGAGCGCACCATTTTCTTTGCCCGCGGCGTGCTGGAGACGGTCAAGAAGCTCCGCTGGTACCCTGACGTCATCCACGTCCATGGATGGGTAGGCGCACTCATCGGCCTCTACGTCAAGGTTCTCTACAAGGAAGAGCCCGCCTTCCGCGACTCGCGCATCGTCCTCTCGCTCTACGACAACGACGATTTTCAGGCTCCGCTCTGCGATGACTTCCTCACCCGTCTGCGTCCCAAGTCAATGGAAGATTTCGACACCGAAGGCATCAACGTGCCCATGAACTGCAACGAGCTCTTCAAGCTCGCCATCAAGTATGCCGACGGCGTTATCGTCAACTCGCCCACCGTCAATGAGGAAGCACTCGCCTTTGCACGCGAAATCGGGAAGCCCGTACTCGACTACGTCGGACAAGAGGGCTATTACGATGCCTGCAACGACTTCTACGAACTTGTCCGCGAATAACACGCATACACTTGCCGACATCAGGCATATCCCTCCAATGAAAAAGTACATCGCATTCCTCAGCACGGCGCTGTTCCTCCTGCTCATGGCCGCATGCGACAGCGATACAGGCTCATTAGGAACCAGTACCACCCCGCGCAACGATTCCATATCCATCCACCAAGCCACATACTACGCCACGTCGCGCTCCATACGGGTCGATTCCATCCTGGGCAAGTCATCCGCCGTCTATCTCGGACGATACACCGACCCCGAAAGCAATACGACCTTTGAGTCCAACTTCATCACGCAGTTCAACTGCGCCGAGGGTGGCAGTGTCTTCCCTCCTGCCGACAGCATCAAAGGCGACTCAGCCACGCGGTTTGAAATCCGCATGTTCTACACCACCTACCACGGCGATTCGCTCAACGCCATGCAGCTGGAGGTCTATGACCTGGAGAAGACACTCCAGGAAGGCCAGGCATACTACACGAACCTCAATACGGACGATTACGTTCTGCCCGGTGCCAAACCCATCGCCACCAAATCATGGTCCGTCATGGATCGTGCACTCGACATGAACGAGCTGGAGGATGACCAGCACTACCACAATGTGTGCATCCCCCTCCCCACATCCATGGGAACGGAAATCATCCGCTCGTACCGCGCTCATCCCGAATACTTTGCCAACGCCACCAACTTCATTGAGAACGTCTGCAAAGGCTTTCTCATCAAATGTTCGCAGGGCGACGGCACCGCCATCTGCGTGGAGCAGGTCAACCTCAATGTCTGCTTCCGGATGGCCAGCAACGACAGCATCTACACCACACAGTTCACCGGCTCGCAGGAGGTTCTGCAGGTAAACAGTTTCGACACAAAGGGACTTGAGCCCTTGGTTGACGACAACACCTGCACCTGGATCAAGAGCCCCGCAGGCATCTTCACCGAGGTCACGCTGCCCGTAGATGAGATTACGGAAAATGAGCAGGACACCATCAACTCCGCCCAGATTCTCTTCACGAAGTACAACCCCACCCTCAAGGACAAATATACGCTGTATCCGCCCTCACGGCTGCTCATGATACGCAAAAGCTCGATGTACGAGATCTTTGAGAACAATCAGGTGCCCAACAACGTCACAGCGTTTGTCAATACGCTCAAAGACTCCAACAACGCCAATTACCTGGCCAAGTACAATCAGTACGCCTTTACCAACATCGCCCGCCTCATCGTCGTCTGCCGCAATGAGCGTGACCGCTGGCTCGCCGACTGGCTCGGCAGTCATCCCGGCAGCAGCCAGGCCGAGGCTCGTGCAGCTTTCGACGCGGCCTGTCCCGACTGGAATAAGGTAGTGCTGATTCCAGTCAAAGTCAGCACCGATTCGCAGTCGGCCGTTGTGGCCATGCACCACGACCTCAGCCTCACCAGCGTACGCCTGAAAGGCGGTATTGACCCGATTGAAATAAAGATTATCACCAGCGCGTTCAAATAAGAATCCGCCTTCTTGACAAGGTCAACCTGATCCATACGGATTCCCTGGCCTGCACGGATTCTGGACGAACCAATGCCTGACCTATGCTTGCGCTTGCCGAAATCACCGGCAAGCGCATGTTTTTCCTAGAACTGGAAGTAGATGAACGCCTGGAGGTCGGAGGTGATGAACTGATACACCACAAACACGGCTGCAGCCATGACGAGGACGATGACCGGCACGGGCAGAAGAGCGAAGTTGAGGCGGTACCAGCGTTTCCACCGTGCAGGGAGCCAGTGGATGACCATGCCCAGCGCAAAGAGGATGAAGACATTCCTGTAGGCGCAGATGACGTCCCAAGGCTTGACGCTGCCCCACGCCGAGCCTATCTGATTCACCATATTCTTGGCCGTATCCCAAGCCACCTTATTAGCCACGGCGGGGTCGAGGTTGGAGCCTGAGCGGAAGAACAGGCGGGGGAAGGTGATGAAGGTGAACGTCTGCATGATGGCCCATACGCCTGCCGCCGCATCAGCCAGCCTGCCATTGGCTCCCCTTGCCACAAAATGATAGATGTAGCGTACCAGGGTGCCGATGGTGATAGCAGCCATCCACACGAAGAAGACGTTGAATACCGGAGCAGGAACGCGGCTCGCCAGCACATAAAGCACAAGGGTGACCACCACCGTAAGCGCCATGCGCATGTGCCACGACATCTCCTTCCAGAACTTGTAGATGATCATGCCGATGCCGTTCAGGCCACCCCAGATCATGAAGTTCCACGAGGCGCCATGCCACAGGCCACCCAGCAGCATGGTGATGAAGGAGTTCAGGTTGCCCATGAGCAGCTTGCGGCGCTTTGGTTTCTGCTTGGTGACACGAATGGCCACAAGAATGCCGACGGCAGCAGCCACGATGATGGCCGTGACAATCCAGCTGCCGCTCAGTATGAGCACGATGCACGAGATAAGTCCCAGCCAGAAGTAGGTGCCGAAAGTAGTGTTCCGGTTACCGCCCAGCGGGATATAGAGGTAGCTCTGCAGCCAACGGCTGAGCGACATGTGCCAGCGTTTCCAGAAGTTGGCCGGATTAGGTGCCTTGTAGGGCGAGTT
>CALCTW010000056.1 GCA_937907055.1 uncultured Clostridia bacterium
TGTCATCAAGTGCGCCGATTATCTTATCGATCTCGGCCCCGAAGGCGGGGACGGCGGCGGCACGCTGGTCGCCACCGGCACGCCGGAACAGGTCGCGCGGGTATAGGAAAGCTTCACCGGTCAATACCTGAAGGATATGCTGAAGTAAGTCTGCACGGGCAGAGAGGAGGAAGTTTGCATGGAACAGATGGGCTTTTTTGATGAACAGCAGCGTTCCGCGCCGCTGGCGGACCGGCTCCGTCCCGAGACCCTGGACGAATACTGCGGTCAGCAGCATCTGATCGCGCCCGGACGCATTCTTCGCACCCTGATCGAACGGGATCAGGTCTCCTCCATGATCTTCTGGGGGCCGCCCGGTGTGGGCAAGACCACGCTGGCGCGCATCATTGCCCGCACCACGAACGCTGAATTTATTGACTTCAGCGCTGTTACCAGCGGCATCAAGGAGATCAAGGCCGTCATGGAGCAGGCGGATCACGCCCGGAGGCTGGGGGTCAGTACCATCCTTTTTGTGGATGAGATCCATCGTTTCAATAAGGCTCAGCAGGATGCCTTCCTGCCCTATGTGGAAAAGGGCAGCATCACCCTCATCGGCGCCACCACGGAGAATCCCTCCTTTGAGGTCAACAGCGCGCTTCTGTCCCGCTGCAAGGTCTTTGTCCTGAAGGCCCTGCAGCCGGAGGATATGAAAGCGCTGCTCCGCCGGGCGCTTACAAGCGAAAAGGGCTTTGGCGGCATGGATGTCAGGATCGATGAAGCGGAGCTGGAGGCCCTTGCCGTTTTCGCCAATGGGGATGCCCGCACGGCGCTCAATACATTGGAGATGGCGGTGCTCAATACGCCGCCGGACGCGGAGGGTGCGGTCCGGGTCACCCGGGCCATCCTGGCCGAGTGTACGGACCGCCGTTCGCTTCTGTATGACAAGCATGGGGAAGAGCATTATAATATGATCTCCGCTCTGCACAAATCCATGCGCAATTCCGATCCGGACGCCGCCATCTACTGGATGAGCCGCATGCTGGACGGGGGAGAGGATCCGCTCTATATCGCCCGCCGCCTTGTGCGCTTTGCCAGCGAGGATGTCGGCATGGCCGATCCCGGCGCGCTGGCGCTGGCGGTCAATGTCTATCAGGCGTGTCAGTTCCTCGGCGTGCCGGAGTGCGATGTCCATCTCACGCACGCGGTGGTGTATCTGGCCATGGCGCCCAAAAGCAATGCCCTCTATGTCGCGCGCGAAAGCTGCAAACAGGATGTTCAGCGCACCATCGCCGATCCGGTCCCGCTGCAGCTGCGCAACGCGCCCACCCGTCTGATGGCCGAACTGGATTACGGCAAGGGCTATCAGTACGCCCACGATACCGAGGAAAAGCTTACGC
This sequence comes from uncultured Clostridia bacterium, assembly GCA_937907055.1. Lineage (GTDB taxonomy): Bacteria > Bacillota > Clostridia > Christensenellales > Aristaeellaceae > ZC3RG03. The sequence continues at coordinate 1,377 of CALCTW010000056.1, forward strand.
GCATGCCCTGCCTGCCCGAATCCCTGCAGGACCGCCGTTATTATCATCCCGGCACTCAGGGGGAGGAGGCCGGGGTGCGCGGCCGTCTTCAGCAGATCCTCGCGTGGAAGCAGGGGAAGGATTCGGAGCAGTGATCCCTTCCCTCCGCACTTTAACGAGTTTTGACCATAATTCTTTCGTCTTTTCTGTTGCTTTGCGCTTTGGCTCCTGTGTATAATCATCACAGGAGCTTTTCTTTACCCTGAATGACTGACGGTGTCACATCCCGTCCCGGAGGAGTATTTATGAGCAAACAGCGTGAACCTCTGGTCAGCCACATCTTTACGGCTGATCCTTCCGCCCATGTTTTTAACGGCAAGATCTACATCTATCCCTCTCACGATCTGGCGCATCACGGCGAGGACAACGATAACGGCGATGAATACGCCATGGAGGATTATCACATCCTCAGCATGGATAACCTCGACGCGCCCTGCGTTGACAACGGCGAAGCCCTGAACATGCGCGATGTGCCCTGGGTCAGCAAGCAGATGTGGGCGCCCGATGCCGCCTGCAAGGACGGCAAGTATTATCTCTATTTCCCCGCCCGCGATAAAGAAGGCATCTTCCGTCTGGGTGTCGCGGTCTCCGATCGTCCCGAAGGCCCCTTCAAGCCCGAACCGGATTACATCAAGGGCAGCTATTCCATCGATCCCGCCGTGCTGCAGGATGATGACGGCAAGGCTTACATCTACTACGGCGGCCTGTGGGGCGGTCAGCTGGAGATGTGGCAGAGCGGTTCCTTCAATGAGAACGAGCATCGTCCCGAGGGCGATGAACCGGCGATCGGCCCCATGTGCGCCATGCTGACCGATGACATGAAGCAGTTCGCCACCGAGCCCGTGCATCTCACCATTCTGGATGAGAACGGCGAGCCGCTGAAGGCCAAGGATGAGGACCGCCGCTATTTCGAGGGCCCCTGGATGCACAAGTATAACGGCAAGTACTACCTGTCCTATTCCACCGGCACCACGCATTATCTGGTCTATGCCACCTCCGACAGCCCCATGGGCCCCTTCACCTACGGCGGCCGCATCATGGAGCCTGTTCTGGGCTGGACCACGCATCATTCCATCGTGGAGATCGAAGGCAAGTGGTATCTGTTCTATCACGATTGCGAGCTTTCGGCCGGCATCAATCACCGCCGCTGCGTCAAGTATACCGAACTGAAGTATGATGAAGAAGGCCGCATCATCACCATTCATCCCTACGATCATCTCGAAAAATAATCCATTCGCGGGTACGGGTTCCGTATCCGCTTTTTTGATGCTTTGGATCGTCCGGAGTGACAGTTGGAGCACGGTCTCTTTTCTTTCCGCCGCGTTGTGCTATACTGTATTCGTCCGGAAGAGAATGCCGGACAGGTCAATCCATCATGAAAGGGAAAATCGTTATGAATCCTGTTTTGCTTGAACGCTGTGAGCTGCTGCTTCGCAACCGCGAGGCCATGCGTATTGCTTTCCCGTGGGATGCCGGTAAGATCCATGTCTGCTGCGCCGCGCTGTACACCATGCGCGGACGGGAGGCGGATCCTGCTTCTGTCAAGGCGTCTCTGGCGCTTCTGAAGCAGCGGATGGGCGCTTTTTCAGAATTCCGCGGCACGGCGCGCAATGTGCTCGTCTGCCTTATGGAGCTTTCCGGTGATCCGCAGGATATGCTGGAAAGGGCCGCGCAGGTCTACGCGCTGCTCAGACAGGAGTTCTTCAGTTCTGCTTATCTTCCTGTGGCGGCCATGACGATCGCGCAGCACGCGCAGCCTGTCCGCTACGCGGAACTGGCGCACCGCACCCGCGCGCTGTATGAGCGCATGAGGAAGGAACATCCCTTCCTCACCTCGTCGGAGGACACCGGCCTTTGCGCGCTCCTCGCCCTTTCTCAGGAGGAGGATGAGGTGCTTCTTTCCCGCATGGAGGAAGCCTACACCGTTCTCAGGCAGCGCTTCTCCTACGCGAATGCCGTCCAGTCCCTCTCCCACGTGCTCACCCTGCTTCCGGGCGATACAAAGGAAAAGTGCGCCCGCTTGGCGGATTGCTACGATGCCTTCCGGATGAATGGCAACAGATGGGGCCGGGATTATGAATTGCCGGTACTGGGTGTTCTGTGCGAGGATCCCCGTCCGTTTTCCGATCTGGTGCAGGAGACGGTCGCCTGCAGTGATTATCTGAAGGGCAGGAAGGGCTTCGGCTTCTTCTCGGATATCACCCGCCCGCAGCGTCTCATGTTTGCAGGTCTGCTCACCCGGCAGAATGATCCCGCCGCCGCGACCGCGACCATCAACAGCACACTGTCCGCCATCATCGCGGAACACGCGGCTGTCTGCTGCTGTGTGACCGCCAGCGCGGCCGCTGCGAACACCGCGTCCCACACCTGAACCGACACATTGATCCGGAACGGAACGCGTTCGCCCGGGGGATACTTCCTGTTGCTTTCTTTGAAGGCGATCCTATGAATGTTTCGCTCGCTCCTTTGCGGGCGGATCGATCGCCGCAAACCGCAGAAAACCAATATGAAAAAGCAAAGAAATGATGGCCGCGTACGCGCGCTGACCCATGTTTACAGATATATGTTGTTTGGCATCCTGTTCATTGCCTGTTGAGTTCCCGGCCGCCGCATTGCTGTGTGCAGCGCAGGGTGTCTGCTTTATTCACTGTGGACTTTACTGGGATACCGATTGAAATGGCGGCATATCTATTGCGCATATCAGATCATGTATCACAGGCCGATGACCCCGGGTAAGCTCGATTGGAAGCAGATCCGAAAATCCGATATATATGGTCCGGCAATTCTCTTTATGGTATTTGGACTCCTGTTCATGGTGTTTGTCATTCATCCTGAATGGAGATACATCAAGATCAGGTGATGATCATCTGCCGGTCTGTGACAGGTGTAAGACGGTTGGCTTCAGAACCGGGCTTTCCGTGAAGAACCGTTTTTCAGCCTCCGGGCAGTTGTTCATCACAGTGATTAATCAAATAAAAGAACGTCCCTTCCGTGCCTGTCATGGCCGGAAGGGACATTTGTTTTGTTCAATATGTGTTGGAGGTCAGATCGCGACACCGATAAATTCCGCCGGTTCTGTTCCGTTTTCCATCGTCATCAGCAGTCCCTCCCGGAACGCGGTCAGCTCATGGGTCTCATCGCTGCCGGTCACGGTCAGCGTCAATTTCGTTCCGTCCAGCGCCCAGGTGCCTTCTGTCAGGATCACTTCTTCCGTGTATTCACCCTCATACACGCACACCAGCGCGTAGGTTCCATTCATGGAGAAGGCGTAGTACACCGCGTCGGGCGTGCCTATGGGATAGAAGGCGATCTGCGTGTTGGGATCGGTCAGCAGCCAGCGCATGGAGACCAGTTCAAAGGCGGTCATCGGGGTTCCCTGCGGCATCACAGGCGCTTCGGTCACCGCCGGGATCACGGGGGCTTCGGTCTCAGCCGGGATCACAGGTTCTTCTGTCGCTTCCGGGATCATGGGTGCTTCCGTTATCGCGGGGATCACAGGCGCTTCGGTCACTGCCGGGATCACGGGGATCTCCGTCGGCAGCACGGGCGCCTGCGTCACGGCAGCCGCGGTCTGCTGCGCCGCCGTCAGTTCCGTGTTCAGGCGGGTCACTGTATCCTTCAGACCGGCGTTTTCCGCCTGTGTCCGGGCCAACTCGGCCTCTGTCACAGCAAGCGCGGCCTGTGTTCCGGCCAGTTCTGTCCTCAGTCCGGCGATCGTGCCGTTCAGTTCATTCACACTCGCGGTCAGAGCGTCACGGGTTGCATGCGCGTTTAACAGATCCTCCTGCGCGGTCAGCAGCTTCCCGTTTGTTTCAGTCAATTGTGTCTGGGCTGCTGTCAGCGCGGCGTTTGCCTCGGTCAGGCTGCCCTCCAGTTCGGTGATCCGGGCATCCTTTTCTGTCAGCGCGCCGCTCTCCGTTTCTTCCTTCACGCACAGGGCGGCGGTCGCTTCCGCCAGTTCTTCTTCCATTGTCAGCAGCGTGCTCTGCTTGCTGTCCAGCTCGGCTGCTGCCGCTGTCAGCTGCGCGCTCTGCGTTTCGATCACGGCGTTGGCGTCAGCCAGCGCCGCCTCCTTTTCGGCCAGCAGCGTGTCTTTTACAAGCAGGGTCTCCTGCGCCTGTGCCAGCAGCGCCGCGGTATTCTCCAGTTCCGTCTGCTTTTCTGTCAGCGCGGTCTGCGCGGCGGCAAGATTCTCGCTCATCAGCGCGGCTTCGGTGCGGTTCGTTTCCTGTTCGTCCTGCAGGGCGGCAAGCATTTCTTCCTTTTCGCTCAGGGCTGTCTGCACAGCGTCCTTGTCCTGTTGCAGCGCTGCGATCACATCATCTTTTTCGCCGTTTGCGATCAGCAGCGCGTCCAGATCGGTCTGCGCGGCAGCGAGGAGCGCGTCCTTTTCGCCGGAAGCGGTCTGAAGCACGCCTACTTCTTCCTGCAAGGCAGCGATGGCCACGTCCTTGTTGCCGTTCTCCGTCTGTAGCGCGGCGATGGCAGCGTCCTTATTGCCGTTCTCCGTCTGCAACGCGGCGATAGCGGCGTCCTTATTGCTGTTCTCCGTCTGCAACGCGGCGATGGCGGCGTCCTTGTTGCCGTTCTCCGTCTGCAGCGCGATGATCTCACCGTCCTTCGCGGCGGACGCGCTTTGCAGCGTGCGGATGGTGTCATCCTTCTCGTTGATCGCTGTCTGCATGGTTTCCAGCTCGGCCCGCAATCCGGTGATGACGGTCTCCTTTTCGGCAACGGCAGCCTGTGTCAGGGTCAGTTCATTGCCTGTGAATGTCAGCGCGCTCTCTTTTTCCGTCAGCGCGGTCTGTGCCGCTTCCAGTTCCGCGGTTTTCTCTGCCAGCGCGGCGTTTGCCTGCTCCAGCGCGCTTCCCGTTACGGTCAGTTCGTCCTTCAGTTGCGCGATCAGCGTGTCCTGCTCGGTCACAGTCGCCGCGCTCACTTCACCCTCGGCGGTCTGCATCGTCAGCTGCGCGGCGGTGCTTTCCAGCTGCTGTTGTGTTTCCGCAAGCGCCGCCTGTGTGCTTCCCAGTTCGGTCTGCAGGGCTTCGGCTTCCTGCGTTTTTGCGGTCAGCGCCTCCTGCGCGGTTGTCAGCAGGCTGTCCTGCTGGGCGATCAGCGTCTTCGCGTTCTCCAGTTCTGCCGTTGTTTCTGTCAGCTGTGTCTGCGCGGCATCCAGCTGTGCCGCTGCCGTATCCAGCGCTGCCTTCGTGTCATCCGCCCGGATCACAGCCTCCTGCAGCGCGATCCGCGCGGAGGCCAGCTCCTGCTCGGTCTCCTGATATTTCGCTGTGGTCGCGCTCAGCATATCCTGCCGCTGTGTCAGCGAGGTCATCAGGATCACGCCGACGGCGATCAGGCAGATCAGCGCCAGCATGAAGGGGATCATTAATTTATTTTTGATCATGGAGTTTTTGCTCCTTTCTTTTTAAACAGAGTCTCCTGACTTCCTTATCTTACATAGAATACCGGCTGAATGCAAGTCATGCGTTTGTAAATTCTTCTTTCATCCGCGCTGTACGGATACCATTTTTCAGTTCTCTGCCGGGTCTTGCGAATAATTTTTGAAAAAATGAAAAAAAGTGCTTGACAAATAGATTGGGATGCCGTAATATATCACCTGTGCCGCGGAGGCACTCACACGGTGAGGGAGCATAGCTCAGCTGGGAGAGCACTTGCCTTACAAGCAAGGGGTCACAGGTTCGAGCCCTGTTGTTCCCACCAACAAATGTGGCCCGGTAGTTCAGTTGGTTTAGAATGCCAGCCTGTCACGCTGGAGGTCAGGGGTTCGAGCCCCCTTCGGGTCGCCATTTTCTCTCCCGATTGGGTTCATGCTGGTGTAGCTCAATTGGCAGAGCAGCTGATTTGTAATCAGCAGGTTGCGGGTTCAAGTCCCATCGCCAGCTCCATCCTCTGGATTAGAGGAACAAATTTCATATGGATGGCACATTAACAACTTATATGGGTAGGTTCCCGAGTGGCCAAAGGGAGCAGACTGTAAATCTGCCGTCACTGACTTCGGTGGTTCGAATCCACCCCCATCCACATTCTGCGGGAATGGCGGAATTGGCAGACGCGCATGATTCAGGTTCATGTGCTCTCACGAGCTTGCAGGTTCAAGTCCTGTTTCCCGCACCACACATCCTTCAGACTTCGTCTGGAGGATGTTTTGTTTATCCCCCATCCGCTGCTTGCTGATCTGCAGTGAATGTTGAATACCTTCAGACAGGTGATTGTGTGACCCTAAAGCATGACATTCCGGTATCCTTACTGGAAACGACATTGAACACCCGCGATCTCGGCATGTATCAGAGCGGTCTTTCGGGAAGGAAGCTGCAACCATGGCGTATACTCAGGAGCGATGTTCAGCAATCCCCATCCGCAAGGGATATCGAACTCCTGAAAAGCAAAAATATCTGCACGATCATTGACATGCGCGGCGAAAGGGATGCGCAGAAAAAGCCAAGCGGTTTCTTCCATATGGAAGGCTTTGCATACAACAACATTCCCGTCGACGAAGGCAGCGGCATACCGGAAAGCGTCGTTCTGGTCAGCAAGACCTACATGAACATCGCCGAGAGCAAAAACATGCCGCACATTTTCAGAACCATTTCCGCCGCCTCCACCGGCGTCATGATCAACTGCACGGCCGGAAAGGACCGCACAGGGGTCGTCAGCGCCATTCTGCTGGGCGTTTGCGGCGTATCTGATGAAGACATCGTCTTTGATTACATGCTGACAAAAGCCTGCAGCCAGGCAAGATTCGACATGATCCACCGGAATTTCCCGGATGTCGATATGAACATCGTCATTCCGCATGAAAGCTACATGGCCGATTTTCTTCATCAGCTGAAGTCAGAATACGGAAGCTATCGCACATACCTTTCATCTGTCGGATTATCCGAAAAGGAAATCGAACGGCTGA
>CALCTW010000057.1 GCA_937907055.1 uncultured Clostridia bacterium
TCCGGGATTTTCGTACCCGCAGTGGCAGGCATTGCCTTGGTCACCCTGACAGCCTGGCTGCTCTTGGGAAAGCCCTTCGAATTTTCATTGGCCAGAGCTATTTCGGTGCTGGTAATCAGCTGCCCTTGTGCACTGGGACTGGCCACGCCTGTGGCAATTATGGTTGGCAGCGGGGTGGGCGCCCGACAGGGTGTTCTATTTAAGACGGCAGTTTCGCTGGAAGAGACAGGAAAGGTGCAGATTGCGGTATTGGATAAGACCGGTACCATTACCAAGGGTGAACCGGAGGTTACGGAACTGCTTCCGGCCGAAGGAGTCAGCAGCGAGGAACTGCTGGCGGCCGCCTATGCTCTGGAGACAAAAAGTGAACATCCTCTGGCAAAAGCCATAGTGCGGGAAGCCCAAAAGCAGAGACTTATCACGGCAGAGGTCACGGATTTTGCAGCACTGCCGGGCAACGGCCTTTTTGCAAAGCAGGAAGGGAAAAGCCTTTTCGGCGGTTCTATGCAGTATATTTCATCTAAAATTCCCATGAGCCGGGAAATGCCGGCCCGGGCAGAGGCGCTGGCCGATATGGGCCGCACACCGCTGTTCTTTGCGGAAAATAACCGTCTGCTGGGCGTTATCGCCGTGGCTGACACCATAAAAGAAGAGAGCCGTGAAGCTGTGCAGAGCCTGAAAAATATGGGCATTCAGGTGATTATGCTTACCGGAGACAACCTGCGTACCGCTAAGGCCGTGGGCAGCAGTGCCGGCATCGATCACGTGATTGCAGGCGTGCTTCCCGACGGGAAAGAAGCAGTAATTCGCCGGCTGAAGGAACTGGGAAAGGTGGTCATGGTAGGGGACGGTATCAACGATGCGCCGGCACTTACATCTGCGGATATGGGTATCGCCATCGGTGCCGGTACCGATGTGGCCATTGACGCAGCAGACGTGGTGCTGATGAACAGTAAATTGGGCGACGTTCCTGCGGCTATCCGGCTGTCCCGAGCCACCCTGCGCAATATCAAGGAGAACCTTTTCTGGGCATTTTTCTACAATGCACTGTGCATTCCGCTGGCGGCGGGATGCTACATTTCATGGCTGGGCCTGCAGTTAAGCCCCATGGCAGGGGCGGCGGCCATGAGCCTGTCCAGCTTCTGCGTGGTGAGCAACGCGCTGCGCCTCAACTGGTTCGATCTGAGAAGCACCCGGCACGACCACAGACGCGTACGCACCTCCCAAACGCCTGTGCAGCCTCAGGAGGTCACCCTGCCCGATCCTGTCAGCCGGGAAGGGTCCCCTGTGTCCACAGAGAACGGATCCGTCACAAAGACCCTACGCATCGAGGGCATGATGTGTCATCACTGCGAGAATTCCGTGCAGCAGGCGCTCCTGGCCATTGAAGGCGTGACAGGCGCCGCGGCCGATCATGAAAAGGGCACCGCCGTCGTCACCCTGAACGCCCCTGTCCCCGATGATCTGCTGAAAGCCGCCGTGGAGGCGGAGGACTATACCGTGACCGCTGTTGAAACCCCGTGACCCGTCCCTGAACCGCGGCTCTGCCCGGACAATAAAACGAAAGGAAGGAAAATAAAATGAGCGAACTGACAAAAACCCTGAGCATTACCGGCATGATGTGCATGCACTGCGAAGCCCGCGCGAAGAAGGCGCTTGAAGCTGTTGAGGGCGTGCTGGAAGCCCGGCCCAGCGCCGCTGAAGGCCGCGCTGTCGTCACCCTGAACGCGCCCGTATCCGACGAAGCCCTCAAGGCCGCCGTGGAGGCGCAGGGCTACACGGTGACGGACATCCGTTAACGACCCTTTCCCCCGTCAAAAAAACGATGGCAGGCATTGCTCCTGTCATCGTTTTTTATTTCGTTGTTTTTCAAAGCAAAAATCACGCTTTTTCCGCCTGTCAACGGTAAGGGCAGCCCTCCGGATGATCATTGATCACCCCGATGGCCTGCAGATAGGAATAGATGATCGTTGAGCCCACGAATCTGAACCCGCGCTTCTTCAGATCCCTGCTGATCTGATCCGACAGCGCGTCATTCACCGGCATCTCACTTTGCGCGTTCAGGTGATGATCGATCACCCGGCCCTCCGTAAAATGCCAGATATACTGATCGAAGCTGCCGAATTCCTCACGGATCCTGAGAAACGCCCGGGCATTCGTGACCACCGACCGGACCTTCAACCGGTTCCGGATGATCCCGGGATCAAGCAGCAATTGCTCGATCTTTTCTTCATCGTATTCCGCGATCACAGCCGGGTCAAAGCCGTCAAACGCCCTTCTGTAGTTTTCCTCCCGGTCAAGGATCGTTGCCCAGGAAAGCCCGGCCTGCGCGCCCTCAAGGGTCAGCATGGCGAACAACTCCCTGTCGCTGTGCTCGGGCTTTCCCCATTTATGATCATGATAGGCCTTCATCTTTTCCGAACTGAGCGCCCATAAGCAGGGGGTATCCTGTTCCATCGTTCCGCTCCCTTCGATCACAGTGCTTTCTCCGCGCCGGCACAGGAGGCATGCTCCCCTTCAAAGCGCTTTTTCATCTTCGATATCATATATCACATTATACCGAGAGCCTAAACTATCATAGAAATTCAATAATTGTTCAATGCTCGGGCATTCTTCATCAGTACAGAATTCAGGAAAATGAAATGTAATCTGTTCTTGTTCATTGTTTCTTGCGAAGGCATCTACTACGTAAAACCTATCATTTTCAAAATACACATCAGTAACATTCGTTTTTGCAAACGCCTCGCTTCCGATCCAACGTACAGAAGCAGGTATATTTATATGCGACAAAGGACACTCAACAAAAGCTGCATCGCCTATAGCATAAACGGCCGACGGGATATTAATTGTTCTGAGTTGATGGCAATTCATAAATGCCCCATAGTCTATAATCAACAGGGTCTCAGGCAAAATAACACTTTCCAAATTTGTCATTGCAAATGCAGAACTGTAAATCGCAACGACGCCATCAGGAATAATAACCATTCTCAATTGTTGATTTCCATTGAAAGCAGATGGCCCGACAGCATGACAACGTGTATCTATAGCATACATCTTTTCTACTGCATCCTAAGGATAATATATCAGTGTATTTTTGCAATATACCACCCCATTTTCATCCGTCCAGCATATTTCAGACTCACCATCACATACTGAACACTTTTCTGCCACACCCTATGGCAGAACGAATAATAAAAGAACTATTACTGCAACGAAATTTATCAAACTGCATTTCTTAATTCCCATACGCTATACCTTTCAATCACAGACAGAAGTTCCGCAGCTGTCGAATCGTGGACATTATAACCCGGAGCAAAAGCGCGGTCGAAACCAAACGATCAAGCAGCGGAATTCATGATCGTTCTTATGCGGTATAATGAATAATGACATACTCATTCTGAATCATTTAAGGATTGGGAACAGCGAATATCTATCCTTGTAAGACTTCACGGAAGAACGCCTGAATTGTGGGAAGATCAACATAGATATCATAACCGTTTGTTGTGAACACCTTATCAGATTCATAGCGGGCGGAAGTATTCTCAATGATGATTGCACCCAGATTGTTTGTTGTTGTCGATCGGGCTGTGATCTTAATCGGAATATTATTCGATTGCTCAAAAAATCGCCAGTTGGGCTGTTGTTGAATATAAGTTTGTAAACCAGGCCACGTGGCATGAATATCATATCCAATCATATCAATAATCTCCATGATGGGATATGCGATGGTATCATTGATTAAGAAACAGGTAACTTCAAAACGCTATGAATTGCCTATAGTCAGATATTGCTGTATCCTCGGATGTGTCATCTCATGAGGAACTTCGTAGCTATATAAAATATAATCATTCCCGGTATAAGGTTCCGAGGGGAAGGAATACGATATATCTTTATTCTTCTCCCGTGATCGATCTGTGACCACTACCGATGCCCAGTGCATACTGCCACTCAATGCATCAATGATAACCATTTCCTACTACTATCTTGGTAAGTCCAAAAAACGATAGTGTATTACCCATACCACAGAATGGCATACAGGGCACTATGTCAGTTTTGCCACTTGCAGCCGACACTCATGTATATCAGCAGGTGATATCTCACGAATCGTATCCGCTGCCAAAGAATGTGCTTCCTGTACGGATATCATCTATATCTGAGGTTGTTGATTATCATAGATAATCTGAATGCCGTCCCTATAGACAACAATCTGATAATTCAAGATATCATTAGTTGACGAATACTGAATTTTAAAATTTAGAGTAGTTATTGAATCCCACAGTACAAAAAACCCATCATTATACCCATGAACAGAAGAATCATAGCCCACAAGCGATGCCGGTGTAAAATATTCATCTACATCTGCAATTTCCTATGGTGTAAGAAATGTTTTCACAAAGGATATGGTTTTGTCAATTATTTCGCTGTCCACCTCGATGTCATAGGCATGTAATTCACTGTCCGGATCAATATCCGATGCATATGAAGGACTTAACAGGAAAATACCGATTATAAGTAACAATACGCCCACTGTACACTTCATACTATTCATAGATGAACACCTCCCAACATCACTTCAGTATTGACATTAATGTCCTAAATTATCATTTCCCATCATCGCGTGTATAAAGGCGATCCTTTTCTCCATCGAATCCAGCGAGACGGAAGCCCGGGTCACGATATCATAGCCGTGCATCGTGCCCTTCGTTTCGTTCAGCAGCACTTCTTTCCCGGCTGCCCTCAGTTTCTCAGCAAAAAGGATGCCGTCATCATGTAGACAGTCAAATTCGGCGGTCTCGATATAGGCGGGCGGGAAGAAGGACAGATCCTCCGCTTCCGCGGGCGAATACCACAGATAAGACGGATGCGTTTTTTCCACCCGGGTCATCGGCGCGATCTTCGCCGAAAGCGACGCGTTCCACATGGGCGTGTCCGTGTATTTTTGGTTCGATTCGCTGCAGTTCCGCGCGTCCAGATAAGGATAGAGCAGCATCTGGAACACAAAACGGACAGGATGCTGCCGCTCACGCGCCATCATGCAAAGCCCGGCTGCCATGGTCGCGCCCGCGCTGTCGCCGCCGACACCGATGCGGCCGCGGTCGATCCCAAGCTCGCCGGCCTTCTCATCAATATCACAGAAGACCGCGTAGCAGTCCTCATAGAAGACCGGAAACGGATGCTCCGGCGCCAGACGGTAATCGGGGAAAATGACGACGCACCCGGTCTCTCTGGCATAACGCAGGCAATTCATATAATGATACCCGGCTGCCTTCAGCACAAAACCGCCGCCGTGGATATAAAAGAGGCAGGGAGCCTTGGGCGCGATACCTTCCGGCGTGATCGTATAATAGCGGATGCTGCTCCCGTCCCGGCTGACCGCGGAACGCTCCGCGACCGTCACGCCTTTTGCCTTCAGGAATTTCCGGGGCGCGTTCATATGCGCCGCTGCCAGCCGCAGAAATCCTTCACTGATCGGCGGCGCGAAATGATTAAAGGGAAAAAACTCACGGCTGATCGGATACCTGCTCATTCCGGGGGCCTCCATTCTTCGTTTCTGTCATTTTGCCAGTTTTTTTGAGAAAAACAGCACAAGGTCATCATCATTGCAGCAGTCCGCGTACTCCGGGCACACGGCAGCGCCGTACCACACGCCGGTGCCGTCGGGAATATATCCCCGTTTCACATACATACGCTGCGCGGCACCGTACCCGTGATGAAGCCCCACCGAAAGACAGACGGTATCCGCGTACCGGGCCGCGATACGCTCCGCCGCGTCCATCAGCCTGCTGCCGATCCCCCTGTTCCTGTACTTTTCCAGCACACCGAAGTCAACGATCTCCGGGATCCCCTGACCCGCGAAAGCGCCGCTGTCCGCGTTCAGGTAAACATTGATATATCCGGCCACATTGCCCATATATTCCGCGACAAGGGCATGGGCCTTCCCTTCAGCCTGATGCCGGAGACGTGTTTCGTATTTTTCTGTGGTCTGATGCCAGCCCTGACGGATCTCCTCGTCTGTGATGATCCGCGCGTCGCCCGGGATCATATCCCGGATCAATACGTCTTCATCTTCGTAATAGACCATTCCGCGCCTCCTTTTTCATCCATCCCGCCATTTCGCGCGGGTGGCTCGCTCACGCTGCTGATACCGGACAGCCCTCACAGCGCCAGCTGTCCGCCGGCCGTCTTTGCCTTTTCCAGATAATCATTGAAGGTCGCGTCATGATGCTCTTTCTTTGCTTCCGGATCGAACATCGTCCAGTTGAACCGGCTGTAATCCTTCACCTGCAGCGTATTGCCGCAGATAAAGACCTGTGTCGGCCCCACAAAGCGGTCCAGTGTATTCCTGTAGGAATCCAGCATTGCCGTATAGCCCACGGCATCGTACATTTCTTCTCCGCAGTTGCTGGTGGTCATCAGCAGCACAGGGATCATGTGCTGATTGCAGCAGGGTTCTTCTTTGTTATAGGTGAGCGACCGGAACACCAGCCGTTCATACAGCGCGCGGAAGCTTGCCGTCAGGTTGCCCAGATAATTGGGCGAACCGATGATCAGGCCGTCCGCCGTCCGGATCTTTTCCAGCACGTCGGTCAGGCCGTCGCGGCACATGCACCGGCCAAAGGTCCCGGGCAGCTTGCAGGCAAAGCAGGACACGCAGCCGGTATACCCCTCCAGCCGGAACAGATCCACATATTCCACCTCTGCGCCGGCTTCCTCCGCGCCCTTCGCTGCCGCCCTGATCAGCAGATCGGTATTATAGCCCTTCCGGGGGCCGGCGTTGACAGCAATGATCTTTTTCATATTTTTCTCCGCTCCTCGCTCAGAATTTGATCTTCACTCATAATATATCATATTTCCGCTGAAAACCCAAGAGACCGAAAGCAGCGTTCTCCGGTCCGCCGGGATGAACAGGCTCCATCGCCCTCCCCGGCACTGCCTTCAGGCCGCCTTTTCTCTTTTTCGCCAGCTCACAAAGCCGTAAAAGTCATTGATAAAAAAGATCACAAAATTGATGATCACCGGCAGATACACCGGATCCGCGATCGCAGCCAGGATCCACAGAACGATCAGGATCAGATCATTCGCCGCGTACAGCAGCGGATAATACGAGGAGCGGAGCAGTGTCAGCGCCGCGGCCATAAAGCTGGTGGTGACGGACAATGTGCCAAAGATGATATTCGGGGTATCGAACGCCTTCAGGATCAGGCAGAACACCGCTGTCACGATCACGGTCACCCCCGTCAGCAGCGCCCATTTCCGCCCGGTCATCGGGCTGACGGCCACCTCGCCCGGGTTCTTGGAAGGGTTCCTCGCCCACACCACCGCCGACCACGCCGCCATGGGCATCGTCATGCCAAGATACGTGATCATCTCGCCCCAGTAGTGAAAGCGATACGAAATGATGCCGTACAGGATGCTGAAGATCACCATCAGCACCTGCGCCCACACATTTCCCTTCGCGCCGAGGATCAGGGATGTGATGCCGATCAGCGCGGCGATGGTGATCAGCGTGTCAAACTGCGGCGAAAAGAGATTGGACAATAAAACAATGATCATCGAACCGATCCACAGCGCCCAGTCCCTCCCCGTAAAATTCACAAAGATCCGCTTCATCATTCCTCCAAAAAAGAAGCATCTGAATGTATCTTCAAAGACCTAACGATACACTCAGATGCATATTCTGCATCGCAACCCGGTGGCTGCTTATTCTGTTTTCCTTGTTCAGTATAATCAAATATCCTGTTTCCGTCAATGCTCTGTCCCTGCTTTGGGGCAAAAGCACCCTCCGGTCAGGTGGCCAGCTTCTTCAGCGCGTTACGGGCCACAGTTCCGCTGCCCTTCACCACTGTTTTTGCGACCGCGCCTTCCACCGCGCCGGCGACTCCACAGGTGATCGTGCCCACAGTGGCATCGATGGTATCCCGGATGATGTGATCCTTCGCCTGTTCCTTATCGATGTAGCCGGCGGCAAGCTCCGCGCCGGTCTTCACCACATCCGCGCCCGCGGCCACGACCACGCCGCAGCCCGGCAGCAGGCCGACCATATCCAGTACCAGCCCGTTATCCATCTGCTTATAGCCGTCCTTCATGTTCTGCATTGCACGGCGGGTCTCCTCGCTGACCTCTTGATCCCCCTGGAAATAGCGGATCAGGTCCGGTGTGTTGTTGTTCTTCACCAGTTCCGCCACGCCTTCTCCAACCTTCCTCGCGCCCCTGGCCACATCTTCCGCGTCCTTCGGGATCTGCTTCACAGAATCCACAATGCTGATCGCGGCGTTTTTGGTTTCATTCGCGGAGTTGACCGTGCTGCGGTAGGCCGTTTCGGCGCTGTCCCTGGTAAACACATACACCGCGGTGTCGCATACGGCATGTCCGGCGGTCTTGAGACCGTTCCAGGCGGTCTTCAGCCCGTTTTTCATCATATCCGTGATCGAACCCGCCATCGCGCTTCCGATCATTGTCAAGGTCAGGATCAATACCATGATGATCGCTGTCAATTTCTTTTTGTTCTTCATCATTCACACCTTTCCGGCACTGTGTGCCTGTTCATTCATTTGTTTCAAAGTTCATTCAGCCGCCAAACGAAAGATCCCTGTCCGAAGACAGGGATCGAATAACACAGGATCGGTCATAACGAAACCATGATCCGATCCTGTCCGGATCAGGCTCCCTGATCCGCCGTGAAATTCTCAGTCTTCCCAGTCCTGCGTAACGATCGCGCCCGCGGCAGCACCGATGATGGTACCGCCAGCCGTGGCGGAAAAGGCCGCGGCTGCCACACTTTCGACCGCGATCAATCCCAGACCGGCCCCCGCGCCGATGCCGGTGGCGCAAAGAGCGATACCGCCGATGACACATACGCCCTTCATGACCGCTTTCTTATTATCATCGATCCAGTTGCACGTGGCGTTCACCGCGTCGGTCAGCCAGTTGGCTCCGGTAATGGCATCCAGTTCTTCCATGCTCAGCATTTCTCTGTTTTCATATTTCATCATAATCGTTCCTCTTTCCGGCACTGTGTGCCTGTTCTGACTTTCTCTTTCTTTGTTCTGCACCGCGTTTCGGCTTCCTTACCGTCCCGGTGTGACTGTATCTTACCGCGGTTCCGAAAAGGTATACATATCAGGGTCATTTCATCTTCGTACATCGCTCTGCTATTTTCCCTGCAATTTCGTTTAATTTCATCCGCGTGTGACCGCGTTCATCCCTACGCGGCGCGGCAGACCGTCATTTTGATCGGTTTTTATCCTATTTTATGCGTATTTTTCTCCTGTCCACGCTGCCCAAAAAACTTATTATTTTTTTCTTTTCAAACTGTTTCACTTCTGTTATGGTACATGCTTTATCCTGTCTGCGCGGTGAGGAAAACCGGAAGGATCTCCCCGCGATCAAGAACACAGAACACCATCATGACGACGCGATCCGCCCCTGTATTGAATTTTTCCGCGGCAGATCTCCGGCATGATGAAGCGGGCGAAACATACGCCCTGACTGATTTGGAGGAAACAATATCATGAAAAGAACTTCTTTATTCCGAAAGCTGACCGCGATGCTGCTGATCGCGGTCCTGACCGTCTGCGCCGTGTCCTCGGCGCTGGCCTGCACCACCTTCATCGTGGGCAGTGAAGTCAGCGAGGACGGCTCTCACTTCATCGGCCGCACCGGCGACGCCCCGTATCTCTGGTCGGCATCCGTCCGCCGTGTGCCCGGCCGCGATGACGCCCAGCCGCTGCACTATGTGGACAACGACACCGGTCTGGCGATCGACCTGCCCGCGAAGGCCTACAGCTGCCTGATCACACCGCTCCACGGCGAATACATTGCCGAAAACACCTGGTGGGAGAACGGCGTGAATGAAATGAATGTCGGCATCAGCTCCACCGAGACCATTAACACCAATGATCAGATCCTGGCCGTGGATCCCTTTGTGGAGGGCGCGCTCTCCGAGGGCAACATTCCCGTGCTGGTGCTGCCCTACATTTCCACCGCCCGCGAAGGCGCCGAACGCGTGATGGATCTGGTGCACACCTACGGCATGGGTTCCGCAGAAGCCGTCATCTTCATCGATGAAAACGAGATCTGGTATGTGGAACTTTATTCCGGTCATCAGTGCGCCGCCTACCGCATCCCCGAAAACACCTATGCCTGCATCGGCAACGACGCCATGCTGGGCCTGTATGACAAGAATGACACCGAAAACTGGATGGCCACCCCCGAGATCGTCGAGACCGCCAAGGCTGCCGGTACCTATGTTGAGGAAGACGGCAAGATCAATCTGGCGCTCTCCTACGGCACCCCCAAGCGTGATTACAGCCAGCTGCGTGTATGGGCGGGCCGCCGTTACTTCAACCCCGGCACCGCCGGTGAATACGATGTGAACCGTCAGTATGAGATCTGCGCCGAGCCCGAAATGAAGATCGGCCTTGATGACATGTTCCGTCTCAGCCGCGACCGTCATGAAGGCACGCCCCAGGCGACCGATCTGCCCGGCAGCAACTGCCGTCCCATCGGTATCGACCGTACCGCCGAAAGCATCTTCATCCAGATGAAGAAGGGCGAGATCCCCATGATGTGGTGCAGCCTGTGCGCGCCGGAATTCAGCCTCTATGTGCCCATGCGCGCCGATGCCGCCGAGATCCCCGCGGTGATGGCAAACGAAGCCACCACCTACGCGCCCGACAGCATCTACTGGCAGCAGCGCAATATCATGAACATCGCCGCGACCGACCGCGAAGCCTATTCCGATCTGGTCCGCGTTCCCTTCACCGAACTGGAGCAGCAGTGGATCGCCCGTCTGGCCGAGCTGCGCGCCGCCGATCCCGATGCTGCCCTGGCCGATGTCATCAATGAAGCCGAAGCCGCCATCAACAGCGTGACCGCCTCCCTGATCACCCGCATGGCCGAGATCGCCGTGGCCAACACCAAGAACCTCGGCAAGGATCAGGCGAAGTAAAGCAGATCAGACCATAACAAGAAGCACGGCCGTCCCGCGTGACCGCCGTGCTTTTTGCATGGAGCAAAGGTTTCATTGATCCTCCGTGGATATCCGGCCGCTTCAGCGTATATAAAAGTGTCAGGAGGAAAGAACCTCCTGAAAGAAAAGAAGAAAACAGGAACATGCCCCATGTGGCAGGGAGGATAGAAAATGAAAACCGCGATGACAAAACTGACAGGCACTTTTACCCGGATGAAGAAAGCGATCGGACGCGCGTTTGACGCTTATGATAAAGCATTGCTCGAATTGAGAGGCACGCCCGCTTTTATCAATTGCATGCAGCCGATGCGATAACGCGTACAGCACCGTGAACACAATATAAAAGCCAACAAACGGATCAGATCAACGATCCCGCGCGTTGGCTTTTTTATTTGCTTCTGACCGATCACAAGAAACGCGTCCCCCCGGCAGAACATTTTCACAGGAAAGCTTCCGTCGATCGCGCCGCGCCCTTCCTTCTCCTCCCGTCAGCGCAGCATGGTCAGAAGGCCGCGCAGGGGATGACCGTTGGCCATTTCCAGCATTCCCTCCAGCACATGATTGGTCATCGCGCCGCTGATCTTCATGCCGCTCAGCGAGCAATCCGCCGCGGAGGACATCATCATCCTGAAGGACGCGTCCCGCTCATCCGTGCCCTTTGGGAAGCCTTTTTTAACAAAGGCGCGCAGCACCCTATACATGATCTTCATCACCAGCGAATACGCGCGCATCTCCATCACCGTATTTTCCATGGTGAAGGCGCCTTTTTTGAGGGGCTTTTCCATCACGGGATGCCCCACCAGCTTTTCAAAATCGGCATGGGAGGGTGCTCCCTCCGGCGCGTGATACCAGGCAGGCAGCCCGTCATCCGCGATCTGAACGCCATTTTTGACGATCTCACCTGTCAGCGGCAGATCCTCGCTGTTTGGCCCGATCATGACTGTATACGTGCCCGCGGGGATCACCCAGCCTCCCTGCCACACGGCAAAGCTGCGGTCATTGAGCGTAAAGGTCACGCGCCTGCTTTCGCCCGGGGCCAGCGCCACCTTGGCAAAGCCCTTCAGTTCACGCGCCGGGCGGTAACAGCCGCATTCGGGCGGCGCGATGTACAGCTGCACGGTCTCCTTTCCTGCCGTATTGCCCGTGTTGGTCACCACGCAGGATACGGTATCGCCCTCCAGCTGCAGACCGGAATAGGCAAAGCCTGTGTAGCTCAGACCATAGCCGAACGGCCAGCGCGTCTTCACGCCTGCCGTGACATAATAACGGTAGCCCGCGTAAAGACCTTCACGGTAGTGGGCATCCTTCTTTCCGCGCGCGTAATAGGACGCGCCGGGGCAATCCTCATACCGGAGGGGCCATGTTTCCGCCAGCTTGCCGCAGGGCACAGCGCGGCCAAACAGCAGATCCGCGATGGCATCGCCGCCCGCCTCACCGGGCAGACCCATATACAGGATGGCCTTCACCTCATCCGCCCACGGCGTTTCCACCGCGCTGCCGCACATCAGCACCACGATGGTATCGGGGCACACGGCGGCCACCTCCCGGATCAGTTTCACATGTTCTTCCGGCATGCGCATATCCTCGCGATCAAAGCCCTCGGACTCATATTCATCCGTCAGCCCGGCAAACACCACGGCGGTCCTGGCCCCGCGGGCCGCTTCGGCGCTGTCGGCGATCATCACACCGGGACAGGCATCCGAGACCTGTGTCAGCTTCCACGGATTGATATGGCTGCTGCCCGCGCCCTGATAGCGCAGGTTTTTCGCCATATTCCCAAAGAACACCACACCCTCCGTGCCCGAAAGTGGCAGCAGATGATCCTCATTTTTCAGCAGCACAGCGCTCTCGGCGGCGGCCCTGCGGGCAAGGTCATAGTGTGCCTGCATGTCAACGGGTTTTGCATCGGCAACAGCTTTGACGCCCTTCTGCGCCACGCTCAGCACGCGCCCGGCGCTGCGCGCGATGTCCTCCCGGTCCAGCGTTCCGGCCCGGACGCCGGCAGCGCACTCCTTTTCCATATAGGCGGAGCCGCCGGGCATGTTCAGATCGCACCCCGCGCGGAATCCGGCCGCGCGGTCGCACATCGCGCCCCAGTCGGTCACCACCATGCCGTCAAAGCCCCATTCCCGGCGCAGCACATCGGTCAGCAGCCATCTGCTGTCCGAAGCATGCACACCGTTCAGTTTGTTATAGGAACACATCACGGAGCCGGGCTTTCCTTCCTTCACCGCCGTCTCAAAGGCCGCCAGATACAGCTCCCGCATGGTGCGTTCATCCAGCACACTGTCAGAGGAAAAACGCTTATATTCCTGATTATTAAAGGCAAAATGCTTCAGGCTGGTGCTGACACCGGTGGATTCCGCCCCGTGGATATACGCGGCCGCCAGTTTTCCGGCCAGCAGCGGATCCTCGCTGAAATACTCAAAATTGCGTCCGCACAGCGGATTGCGCTTGATATTCGCGCCGGGGCCCAGGATCATGCCCACCCCGTTCGCGGCTGCCTCCCGCGCGATGGCTTCCCCTACCTCCGCCAGCAGCCCCTCATCCCACGAGCAGGCCGTGGAGACCGCCGTGGGGAAGCACGTGGCGGGCACAGAGTTGTTGATCCCCAGCATATCGGCGGTGTTTTCCTGCTTGCGCAGCCCGTGCGGACCGTCGCACATCATCATGGCCGGAATATCATACCGCGGCATCGCCTTCGTATGCCAGAAATCCGCGCCGGAGCAATAGGCGATCTGCTCCTCCGTCGTCATCTTATCCGTCTCACGCATGCTGCTTTCCCTCCAAACCGGAATGCCCGGCTGCACAACGCGCCCGTCCATCCCGCTCCATCCTGTACGGATGATTATAGCACAAAGCGCGGAAGATCCAAAGGTGATTCGGGGCCGGATCTCCCTGAAAAAATCAACAAAAACAGCACTGACCTTCATGAGATCGCACGGAGATCAGTGCTGTTCTGTTTTCACCGGTCATTTGCCCGGATCCATTGCAAATGCTCCTTTTGCTTTCGCTCCGGATTCACACAATCAATCGAATCGAGCGAATATTCACCCTAAAATTCACTCATTCAAGCGAATAAAGCGAATATTCGCTGAATATTCACTGAATATTCGCTCAAAGTGAAAAAACAGTGAATGTTTTTGATGAAAGCGCGGCAGATTTTCCCCTCCGTGCCTCCGGGAAGAGCGCCGGCGACGCCGGATCTTTCAGAAAAGATGTTGACAATTCAACTTGTTGGTGTTATACTCCGCATCGTTGAATTTTCAACATCTCGGATGAAAGGATGAACAGCATGATCCAGCGATTTGAACGCTTTTTGCAAAGCATCTCGTAGATCGAGTACAGCTGGCACAGGATCGCGTCTGATGAACTGGCCCGCTTTGGGCTGAAGGGCAGCTACGCGGCTTATCTGACGATGCTTCGCAGGTATCCCGAAGGGGTCTCATCGGCCCGGCTGGGTGAATTGTGCCGCAGAGATAAATCAGATGTATCCCGCGCGGTGGCCGATCTGGAAAAGCGGGGTTTTGTGTGCAGAAAAGGGACCGCGGCCGGGGCATACCGGGCAAAGCTGGTGCTGACGGAAGCCGGTCTGGAAGTGAGCGAAGCCGTGTGCGGCAAAGCAAGCCTGGCTGTGGAGCTGGGCGGAAACGGCCTTACGGACGCGCAGCGCGGTGAGTTTCAGGATATGCTGGATCTGATCGCCAGAAATCTGAACAAAATCAGTAAGGAAGGTTTACCGGAGGAATGAATATTTTTGAAACGGTGTATTGCCGGGTTTTTCAGTTTGGCTTCCGCGTGGCGCTGCCGGTGCTGCCGTACCGCGAGCCGAAGATCCTTGAAAGCATGGCGCGGGTGCCTGAGCTGCTGAAGCAGAAGGGCATCCGGAAGGCGTTGCTGGTCACGGATGATTTTCTCAGCCGCTCCGGCGCGATCGCGCCGCTGACGGCATTAATGGAAAACAGCGGTATCGGCTGCGCGGTCTATGACGGCACCAGAGCCAATCCCACCGTGGAGAATGTGGAAGCCGCCTTTGAGCTTTATCGCCGGGAGGGCTGTGAGGCGCTCATCGCGTTCGGCGGCGGATCGCCCATGGACTGCGCGAAGGCTGTAGGCGCGCGGGCGGCTTACCCGAATAAGCCGCTCAGCCGCATGAAGGGGCTGCTGCGCGTGCTGCGGCGCATCCCCACGCTGATCGCCATCCCCACCACCGCGGGCACGGGCAGCGAAACGACGCTGGCCGCCGTGATCACGGATGACAAAAAGAAGCACAAGTACGCCATGTACGATTTTACCCTCATTCCGCATTACGCGGTGCTGGATCCCAAAGTGACCTATACGCTGCCCCGGCATCTGACCTCCACCACCGGCATGGACGCGCTGACCCACGCGGTGGAAGCCTTTATCGGCGGAACGACGACAAAGGAAACCCGCGCGCTGGCGCTGGAAGCCACCCGGCTGATCTTTGCCAACATTGAAACGGCCTATCACGAGCCGGAAAACGAAACCGCGCGCCGGAATATGCTGTTGGCAGCCTACAAGGCGGGCGTCGCCTTCTCCAAGTCCTATGTGGGCTATGTCCACACGGTGGCGCATTCGCTGGGCGGTCAGTACAACATCCCCCATGGCTTGGCAAACTCTGTTCTTCTACCCTATGTGCTGGAGGAATACGGCGCTGCGGCTGAAAAGAAGCTGCACAAGCTGGCTGTTGCTGCGGGCGTAGCCTCGGAGGCAGAATCCGATCGCAGGCCGCGAGCAAGTTTATCTGCGCCGTGCGTGAGTTGAATCGCCGCATGGAGATCCCTGATAAGCTGGACGGCATCCTGGATGAAGACATTCCGCACATGGCAAAAAATGCCGCGAAGGAAGGCAATCCGCTCTATCCCGTGCCGAAGCTGATGAATGCCAAAGAGCTGGAAAAATTCTATCATATGGTGAAAAAATAAGTTTGGAGGTCACTCGACCATGAATGTGGAGCAGATCCTTGCAAAGCAGCGCGCCTATTTTCAGACAGGCGCCACGCTGCCGGTATCATTCCG
>CALCTW010000058.1 GCA_937907055.1 uncultured Clostridia bacterium
TTTCTCGTGCGGAGAAAGGACTTCCAACGAGCCTAATCAATATCTTTTTTCAGACTTCATTCGATAGACTTGTATTGCACGAAAAAGGAGCCGTCCCACAGGGGGGACAGCTCCTGAATTGCTTTCCGGAAAGGATTACAGCAGCTTCTTGTACAGCTCCTTGATCTCTTCCACAGAGGTGTCGCGGGGGTTTCCGGGACGGCAGGCATCAGCGAAGGCGCTTTCAGCCAGGAAGTCCAGATCGGCAGGATTGACAATTTCCTTCAGGTCGGCGGGAATGCCCACATCCTGGCCCAGCTGACGCACGGCGTCGCAGGCAGCCTTGCGGTATTCTTCCTGAGTCATGTTCTCCACGCCCTCAACGCCCATGGCGATGGCGATGTACTTGTACTTGTCGCCGGTCACGGGAGCGTTGTATTCCATGATGGTGGGCAGCAGGATGGCGTTGGCCACGCCGTGGGGGGTGTCATACACCGCGCCGAGGCAGTGGGCCATGGAATGCACGATGCCCAGACCTACATTGGAGAAGCCCATGCCGGCGATGTACTGGCCGAGGGCCATGCCGTCAAAGCCGGCATCCTCGCGGTTGACAGCGGCGCGGAGGCTCTTGGCAATGATCTCGATGGCCTTCAGGTGGAACATATCGGTCATATCCCACGCGGCCTTGGTGATGAAGCCTTCGATGGCGTGGGTCAGCGCGTCCATACCGGTGGCGGCGGTGAGACCCTTGGGCATGGTGGACATCATGTCGGGATCGACCACGGCCACTTCGGGAATGTCATGCACATCCACGCAGACAAACTTGCGCTTCTTTTCCACATCGGTGATGACGTAGTTGATGGTGACTTCCGCGGCGGTACCGGCGGTGGTGGGCACGGCGATGGTGAACACGGTCTTGTTCTTCGTGGGGGCGACACCCTCCAGAGAGCGCACATCGGCAAACTCGGGGTTGTTGATGATGATGCCGACCGCCTTGGCGGTATCCATGGAGGAGCCGCCGCCGATGGCGATGATGTAATCAGCGCCGGAAGCCTGATAAGCGGCTACGCCGGTCTGCACATTTTCGATGGTGGGATTGGGCTTGATGTTGCTGTAGATCTCATAATCAAGACCGGCGGCATCCAGCACATCGGTGACCTTCTTGGTCACGCCGAACTTGACCAGATCGGGATCGGAGCAGACAAAGGCCTTCTTCAGACCGCGGGACTGCACCTCGGGTACGATGGCCGCGACGGCGCCGCGGCCGTGGTAGGAGATGGGATTCAAAACGATACGATTCGCCATGGGAAACACGCTCCTTATTATCATATATGATGCGTTTTTATGACCGGCGGCATGATGCTGCCGCTATTAGGATGATTCGACAGCGATCGGTCCATCCCTGCTGATGGAAAAATGTTCTTCGCCGGACACGCGGAGAAGGGCAAAAACGGGCTGCGAATTGCGACAGAATTTGGACATTGCTTGTGCGGCATGCGGGGAAGTGATAGAATACAGATGGGAATCATACCGAAAAAGGAACTGATCTTGCATGAATAAAAAGAAACTGATCCTGATCGCCGATGACGAGATCGGCATCCACGAAAGCCTGCGCATCTATCTGGAACGGGAGGAATATGAAGTGTATTCCGTGTTCCGCGGGGATGATGTGAAGGAAGCGTTTGAAAGGATGCGGCCGGATCTGCTGATCCTGGATATTATGATGCCGGGGAAATCCGGTACACAGGTGTGCGCTGAGATCCGCGCTGTTTCCTCTGTGCCCATCATCATGCTGACGGCCAAGGGCGAGGAAGTGGATAAGCTGCTGGGCTTCGCGCTGGGCGCGGATGATTATATCGTAAAGCCGTTCTCCCCGCGCGAGGTGGTGAGCCGGATCGCGGTCATTTTCCGGAGAATGAATCAGATGGAATCCGCGCCGGATAAGAGCAAACTGGTGATCGGCAATACCAGTATCGATCTGAAATGCTATGAGGTGATGGTGAACGGGACACGTGTGCTGCTTTCACCCAAAGAGGTGGAGATCCTGCACCTGATGGCGGCGCATCCGCATCAGGTGTTTACGCGTGAGCAGCTGCTGGACAGTATTTGGGGCTTTGACTTTAACGGCGATCCCCGCGTGGTGGATACCGGCATCAAGCGCATCCGCAAAAAACTGCCGGAGGAAACAGACATTCTGCTGCGTTCGGTGTACGGCGTGGGATATAAGGCTGAGGTAAGAGAGAATGCGTAAATCCCGCTATCTGCGCCGGTTCGTGCTCGTGCTGGCTGTCAGTATGGTGTTTTCCGCGATCGGTTCCATCGCGCTGACATGGGTCTTTTCGCAGAATTCCTATGCCAATACCGCGGCGCGCGACCTGAGAAGCGCGCATAACGCGGGCAAGCGGATCATGGATCAGTATGTGAAGGGCCACTATTCGCCGGAAGAACTGGAGATGCAGTTCAATCCCGAACTGAATACAGCGGGTGTGTTCTGGGTGATCTGCAACCGGAACGGCGGCATTACCTATGAATCCGCGCGGGCATCCCTGTATCTGAATTCGCCGGGAATGCGTTCCTACATCAGCCAGACAGCGCTGCGCGTGCAGGAAGGCCCGATGCAGACAATGATGCTGGACCTGGAACTAACGAATGATCTGTCCTGCCGGGTGATGGGGGAAGTGGTGCATGACAGCGTGCTGTTTACCGGCATACCGGTGTTCAATTACCGCACGGATTCCTCCGCGCTGGCGCTGCGGATGCTGTATACACTGCCCGTCATCTGCCTGATCATCCTGCTGCTTTCTTCCTTCTATACACGCAGAACGGCGCGGCCGGCTGTGATGATCATCAACGCGGCAAACCGGATCCGTGAGGGCGAGGAGTTTTCGCTGCCGGAAAATATGCCGGGCGAGGCCGGCGAGGTGGCGCAGGCGTTCAATTATCTGACAAACACCGTGCAGCAGACGCTGAGCGAGCTGCGGCAGGAGAAGGATACCATGGAGCTGGTCTTTGAAGGCCTGCACGAGGGCATTCTGGCTTCGGATGAGCACGGTATGCTGCTGCACCGCAACAGCGCGGCGCTTTCGCTGCTGGGCGGAGAGGAATCCGCCGCCTACGAACAGGTGTGGCAGGCGGTGCTGAACCGGAAAGAGGGCATCATCAGCGAGAAGCTGACATTGGGAGAGACCGTGCTGCAATATACCGTGACGGCATTGCCCGGATCGGAGAACACCGGCGGATCGGTGGCGCTGATCCGCGATATCACCCAGCAGGAACGGCTTGAGCGCACGCGCCATGACTATGTGGCCAATATTTCGCATGAGCTGCGCACACCGCTGGCATCCATCCGCGGCCTTGCTGAAGGCCTGCGGGACGGCATGGTGGTGAATGAAGCACAGAAGGACCGCTATTACAGCATCATCGCGGATGAATCCAACCGGCTTTCGAGGCTGGTGAATGATCTGCTGGAGCTGTCCGGATTGCAATCCAACCCGGCGACATTTGAAATGGAAAAGGTGGACCCGAACGAGCTGGTGTACGATCTGGTGGACCGCAACATGAGCCTGTTTGAGGAAAAGGGGATCACGCTGGTGCGCGAATTGCCGCCGGAGGATGATCTGCCGATGATCATTTCCAATGAGGATCGTCTGGCGCAGGTGCTGACCATCTTTATGGACAACGCCCGGAAATTTACCCCGGAGGGCGGCACCGTGACCCTGAGCGCGTCGCTTCAGGGGGACAATGTGCGCTTTGCCGTGCGTGATACCGGCGTGGGCATGGATGAGGAGACCCGGCTGCTGGCCTTCGAGCGATTCCATCAGGCGGAACGCAGCCACAGTGAGAAGGGTGCGGGTCTGGGCCTGGCCATCGCGAGAGAGATCATGCAGAAGCTGGGCGTGACCATTCATCTGGAGAGCGAGAAGGGCAAGGGAAGCGAGTTCTCATTTGAAATTCCGCTGAAGAAAGATCAATAACAACAGCGCTGCTTCGCGATGAACGGAGCAGCGCTGTTTACGTCCTGTCATTCCGGACAAGGAAGATAATAAGGAAGAAATGCACGGGAAGGAAAGCGTGTATGATTTACGCCCAATCATTCCGGACAGGACAGAGACAGAAAAACACCTCTGATCGATCAGAAACGCGATCAGAGGTGTTTGGTTATTCGGCGTCGTTTTCGTTTTCAGGCAGATCGGCATCCAGCGCGGAACGGATGCTGTCCGCGGTGTACTGTTCGCACACGGCATTGATGAGTTCCGCTTCCTGCACGGGCATGAAGGAGACACCGTCCGCCTGATCGGCGATCAGGGCGATGAGCAGCTGATCTCCGCCTTCTTCTTCAAGCAGGGCATAGGTGTCGCCGTCATAATCCACCATGCCGGAAACACAGAAATCCATCATGGAATTATCCGCGAGCCGGAAGGAAACGCGCTGACCGAGAAGGGACTCACTCATCCGCTTCATCATCCAGCATGGCCATGAACTTGTCAAAGACGGCCTGACCGACATCCTCGTCATCTACGGTGACATAGATGTCATCGCCGGTCTCTTCGTCCTTTTCGATCTTCATGATCACGACTTCGCCTTCCTCGGCCTGCTCTTCATCGTCGGTTTCTTCCATCACAACGATGTAGAGCTCACCCTCGTGATCCACGGTGGTGAGGTATTCGAAGCGCACGGTGTTGCCTTCGTCGTCGGTCAGTTCGATGATATTCTCATCCATTTCTTCTTCGGGAATGTTCTTGTTCTCGTCAGACATTGCTGTTACCTCTCAATAACAAATGATATTCAAACGCGGGGTACCGCGGTTTGGTCAGTTTTGCTGATCCAGATAGGACTGGAGGATGAAGGAAGCGGCGACCTTATCGACATTGTGCTTGCGATCCTGTCGGCTGAGACCGCCTTCGAGGAGGACCTCCTCCGCCGAGACGGTGGTGAGACGTTCATCCTGAAAAATGACCGGCATGCCGGCCTTTTCAAACTGGGCGGCCAGCTGACGCACCTTCTGCGCCTGAAAGCCTTCGCTGCCGTCCATATTGAGCGGCAGGCCGCAGATGATGGCCTCGCAGTCATACTGATCAAAAAGAGACTTGATATGACGCGTGTCCGGCCCCCAGCCCACGCGGGTGTAAACGCTGTGGGGAGACGCGATCATATGAAGCGGATCGCTCATGGCGATGCCGATGCGCACATCACCGACATCCAGACAAAGAAGGCGCTTGCTCATTTGCCGAAATGCCCGGCGACATAGTAGCGCACGATCTCTTCAAGGATCTCATCACGTTCCAGACGGCAGATGAGGCTGCGCGCGCTGTTGTAGCTGGTGATGTAGGTGGGATCGCCCGTGAGCACGAAGCCGACCAGCTGGGTGATCGGATCATACCCCTTGGCCTGCAGCGCCTCGTAAACATAGGCGAGGATATCGGCCGCGGTCTCGGTGCCTTCGCGCAGGGCAGTGATCTTGGTGGTGTTGAACTTTTCAGTCATGAACCGCCCTCCCTTCACTTCAATAAATGCATTATACAACAGATTCTGAATCAGCACAAGGTGAAATGGATACTTTCCTATATAATAAATGGAAATAACACGATAAAAAATCAGGCATTGGACAGGGAATGGCGAGCGGAAAAGGAGACGGAGGCCGGGAACACATCCGGAAAGATGTTAGGAGAGGGGATAAAGGAAAAACGGAGCCGAAGGAGAGCGGCGAAGACCGGTGAGGAGACCGGAAGGGATGCAGCGCGGAGAAATACGAAGGAGGGGTAGGAAATATGGGATGACGGTTTCTTCTAAAGGGGTCATGAGTGGTTTTTGAAGTTGTTCAGATGACTTTTATTGATCACTGAGGGTTTCAGAAGGAGGAGACAGGGTGAAACGGCGAACGGGAATGAGGGCGTTGGAGACTGAAATACGAAAAAGGCGAACATTCGATAGATGTTTTAAGAAGATCGTTCAAAAAAGCAAAAAAAGCGTAAAAAAGCGCAAAAAAGATGAAAAAAGGTGTTGACGGAGAGGAGGGGGGCGTGTTATTATAACCGAGCGCTCGAGAGAAGCGCACGGGACCTTGA
>CALCTW010000059.1 GCA_937907055.1 uncultured Clostridia bacterium
GACAAAGGCACGATTCTCCCTCTCGCGAAAATCGTGCCTTTGTTGATGGTCTGAAGCAGCCGCAGGGCTGCTTTTTTCGTGGGAAAGTTGCAGGGATCAGTTTATTTCAGGGCTTCGGTCAGAACAAGCAGATTATACTGCATGGCGCGTTCGTAGCTGTCAGCGGCGCCGTCACCGGTTACGATGGGATCGAGCGTATAGAGCGGAGCGCCGGTTTCGGCGCTGACCGTCTGCGCGGCTTTTCCGCTGTACTGAGGCTCTGTGAAAAGCGGCGGAAGCGGATCACGCGGATCCCCGTTTTCATTAAGCATGATATCGCGGCACAGCTTCATCATACCGGCAGGAGCCAGAGGCTCTTCCGGCTCAAACGCGACAACAGCCACGATATGGAGACCGTAGGCTTCGGCGAAATAGGGGAAGGCTTCGTGAAAGGTGACGATATCCTTGCGGGGCAGCGCTTCAATCGCCGCGCGCAGGGCAGCGTCCGTGGCTTCCAATACGGCAATATAGGCGTCCGCGTTTTCTTTCATCTGCCCAGCATACTGCGGATACAGCGCGCAAAGGCCGTCTGTCAGGTTTTCTACCATCCGGATGGCGTTTCGCGGGTCAAGCCAGATGTGGGCGTTCCCTTCTTCATGGCCGTGTTCGTCAGTTTCCGGGTGCGTCTGTTCGTGATCGTGGTCATGCTCATCCTCCAGCAGCGCGATGCCCCGGCTGCTGTCGATGATCACGAGCCCGGGCATCTCCCGGATCACCTTATCGAGATATCCCTCCATACCGGCCCCGTTGATCAGCAGCGCGTCCGCGGTGTGCAGGGTCATCATATCACCGGTGAGCAGCTGATAGTCATGCAGACAGCCGGTGGACGGCGCGGTCAGGCAGACCGGTTGGATCGCGTCGATATCCTTCAGGATGTTTTTGGCGAAGATCCATACGGGATAAAAGGAGGCGGCAACGGTGTGTGTTTCTTCTGCCGTGACAGGAGCCGGAACAAAGCAAGGGAGCAGCAAAAGGCACAGCAGAGAGATCAGCGTTCGTTTCATTTCTTTTCGATTCCTTCGATCGCGGCGATACGCTGGGACAGCGTGGGATGTGAATAGGAAAGGATGACCAGAAGCGGAGAGGGGGAGAGGTCGGCGTAGTTTTCGCGGGAAAGCTTTTTCAGCGCGGCGATCAGCGCGTCACCATAGCCCTCTTCAGCAGCCTGACGATCGGCACGGTATTCATCTCTGCGGCTGAAATGGGAATTGAACAGTTCAACAAGCGGAGAAAGAAGAGCCATCTCGATCTCGGACATCAACAGGATGCACAACCCGTAATTGACCGTTTCAAAGCCGAAAGCCTGAGAAATGGCCTCCGCGCGGGCTGTGAGTACAAGCAGCGCTGCCATCAGGATCATGGTCAGCGCGTTGCGGATCTGCATTTTGGGAATATCCTTGTGCAGACCGTGCCCCATCTCGTGCGCGAAAACAGCGCAGATCTCGTCAGGCGTCATGGACGCGACCAGCGTATCAAACAGTACGATCTCCTTGCTTTTGCCAAAGCCGGTGAAATAGGCGTTTGATTTTGTGGAGCGGCGTGACGCGTCCATCACTTTGATGGACTTGACATGATAACCGTTTTTGCTCAGCAGCGCGGTCAGCTTTTCTTTCAGTTCGCCTTCTTCAAGCGGCGTGAATTTGTTGAAAATACGGTTGAGCAGGGGAGCCAGGAAGGACAGCAGCAACACGAACAGGATCAGACCGGCGGCCAGCGCGACGACAGCCAGATCTCCCAGCCCCATCACGAGCACATACAGGCAGCCCAGACCGCATGTGAAGATCAGACCGATGATGAACCCTTTGATCTGATCGCCGATGAAGGTCTTCATATTGCTCTTGTTAAAGCCGTATTTGGTTTCAACGCGGATCTCATCGAGATAACTGAAGGGGATCATCAACAGACTCGCGACTGTGCTGAGCAGCAGAACGGCGATGGTCTGCAGATAGGGATTCGCGCCGAAGAGACCGGCAAAGGCCGCGTAGGCATCGGTGCAGTACAGGATAAGGGCAATGAGCATGGAGGCTGTGGTGGAAATGAAACTGACGCGCGTTTTTTCGTGATGATACTTTTTCCAGTTCTCATAGGTGGCGGCGTCATAAACATCGCGCACATTATCGGGCGTTTTGTTTTTATCACTGGTATAGCTCAGATAATGCAGCAGCATCTGCCACAGGTAGACAACGATCAGCAGGCTGATCATGAGGATCTTCCAGTTCATAGGCGTTCCTTTCAGAAAAGGCATTTTCAAAAACAGCCGCGGAGGAATGCCCGCCGCGGCTGCTGTATAGGTGATTACTTACGGTTTTTGATCTCGCTCTGGATCTTTGCAGCGAATTCATCTACCGTCATGACGGTGGTGGAATCGGTGTCACGATCACGCACGGACAGCGTACCGTCCTGTACTTCCTTTTCACCGATGACCAGCATGTAGGGGACGCGGTCCTCTGTACGGGCGGCGCGGATCTTGTAGCCGATCTTTTCACTGCTCTCGTCCAGCTCGATGCGGACACCCAGATCGCTCAGCTTATCGGTGACCTCTCTGGCGTAATCCAGGCTCTTTTCGGAGACGGGCAGCGTCTTGACCTGCAGGGGAGCGAGCCAGACGGGGAACTTGCCCTTGGTCTCCTCGATCATGTAGGCCATGAAGCGGTCCAGACTGCCGAGGATGGCGCGGTGCAGAACAACGGGGGTCTTGGAAACGCCGTCCTTATCGATGTAGGTGAGCTGGAACTTGGCCGGCAGGCAGAAATCCAGCTGGCAGGTGGAAAGGGTGTACTCCGCGCCGACGGCGGGCTTCACATTCACGTCCAGCTTGGGGCCGTAGAAGGCGGCCTCGCCGATCTCCTCGGTGTATTCGATGCCCAGTTCATTCAGCACTTCGCGCAGGGCGTTTTCCGCCTTGTTCCACATTTCATCATCCTGATGATACTTCTTGGTATCGGCAGGATCACGCAGGGACAGCACGCAGCGGTAATCGGTGATGTTGAAATCCTGGTAAACATCCTTGATGAGGGCGACGACGGAAGCGACTTCGTCCTTGATCTGCTCCGGCGTGACGAACAGGTGAGCGTCGTTCTGGCAGAAGTGACGGCCGCGTTCGATGCCCTTCAGGGTGCCGCTGGCTTCAAAACGGAAGTCATGCGCGATCTCACCGATGCGCAGGGGCAGCTGACGGTAGGAACGGGGACGGTTGGCGAAGATCATCATGTGATGCGGGCAGTTCATGGGACGCAGCACGAAGCTTTCGCCTTCCACTTCCATGGCCGGGAACATGTTGTCCTTGTAATGATCCCAGTGACCGCTGGTCTTGTACAGATCCACAGAACCGACACAGGGGGTCATAACATGCTGATAGCCCAGCTTGCGTTCCTTTTCCTTGATGTAGTTCTCGAGTTCCTGCCAGATGGTGTAGCCCTTGGGCAGGAACATCGGCAGACCGCGGCCGATCAGGTTATCGGTCATGAACAGCTGCATTTCCTTGCCGATCTTGCGGTGATCGCGCTGACGGGCTTCTTCCATCTGCTTTTCGTATTCCACCAGTTCTTCCTTGGTGGCGAAGGCGATACCGTTGATACGGGTGAGCATTTTGTTTTCAGCGTTGTTCTTCCAGTAGGCGCCGGAGATGGCGGTCAGCTTGAAGGCCTTCAGCGCCTTGGTGTAGCACAGGTGGGGGCCGACGCACATATCGGTGTAATCGCCCTGCTGATAGAAGGTGAGCGTGGCATCCTCAGGCAGATCGCCGATATGCTCCACCTTGTAGATCTCGCCCTTTTCCTGCATCATCTTGATGGCCTCATCGCGGGAAAGCGCGTAGGGCTTGATGGGCAGGTTCTGCTTGACGATGTTCTGCATTTCCTTTTCGATGGCAGCCAGATCGTCATCAGTCAGCTTGACATCGCCCAGATCGATATCATAGTGGAAGCCTTTGTCGGTCGCGGGACCGTAGGCGAAATGAGCGTCGGGATACAGATGCTTCACAGCCTGCGCCAGAATGTGGGCGGCGCTGTGACGGATGACATGCAGTTCTTCTTCTGCAGGGCATTCCGCGGTCGTACCGTTGTTGTAGATGATCTTCATGGTGATCCTCCTCCCTCACGGGTGTATTTGGTGGGGGTGAAACAGAAAAAGGCACTCGCCCCCGCGTGCTTGCGGGGACGAATGCCGTATCATACGCGCATCCGCGGTTCCACCCTGCTTGTCTTCAGACCTCTTTCATCAGTGCTTTATCGGTCACCGGCCGGACCCGTCGGGAGGTGGTACATGGATCTGCTCGCGGCGGGCGCTTTCAGCCTGGACGCCTGCTCTCTTGCGCTGCGTGGATCGATGCTTGTTCTCCGTCATTCGGAAACAGCCCCATTATAAGCCTGTTTTCCCGGGATGTCAACATATTGAAGCGTTGAAATCACAGAGAGCAAGGGGGAAAAACAAGGGGGAACGCGTTTATAAGGGAACAGGGGAAAAAGCGTTATCTGAGCAGCGGGAGCAGCTGATCGGCCAGCTTCTGATCACTGACCGGCGTGGGATGGAAATCCGGTACATAGCCGTCCTCTTTTAGCTGATCGGCGACAGGCTGCGCCTGAACGCGAGGATCGCCGGTCTCGGACTGATAGCGCTCTACAGCCCTGACCATGCTGTCATTCAGACCGGTCCCCATCAAGCCCAGTACGCAGAGAATAGCGGCATCGGGATTGCGGCGGCGCACGGTCTTGAGGAACGCGACATAGCCGTCAATGTATTCCTGCTCTTTTTCCGG
This sequence comes from uncultured Clostridia bacterium, assembly GCA_937907055.1. Lineage (GTDB taxonomy): Bacteria > Bacillota > Clostridia > Christensenellales > Aristaeellaceae > ZC3RG03. The sequence goes on from CALCTW010000059.1 coordinate 4,796, forward strand.
TTCGCCCTTTGTGTAGCTCAGGTCATTCGTGCCCAGATTGATGACGATCTGCTCAGGCTGAAAGAAGGAAAAATCCCATTCATAGTTGTTGACACGCTCATGCCCGGGAATGGGCTGATCGCAGAAGCCGACCTTTTCATAGCAATCGGGCACGAGGATCTGCGTATTCTTGACACCGTCACCGGTGTAGCCGCTCACGATGCCAAAGCCGCTGAAGCAGGTGAAGGCGGCGTCCGCGTCCAGTGCTTCGGCGAGACGGCCGGCGTAGGAACGGCGGACATCCTCGATGGCAGTGGAGTAGATCATGCTGACATTGCCGTCAATGCCGTAGCCGCAGGTGATGCTGTCGCCGATGAACTCGATCGTGCGCTTCTTTTTTTCGGCGGGCCTGACTGTGCCGTCAAAATCGCGCAGTTCCACCCCCAGATTGCTCTGGCTGGCCTCGCTGATCTTCATGACGGTGACCGCGCAGCCGCTGTCCGTGCCGAAGGGCAGGGGAATGACCTTTTCCGGGGTGTCCATCACATCGGTACAGATGGGATAGCCGTCCAGATACACGCAATACCGCGCGCGGTTATGTGTGGTGCTGTCAGGCTGAGAGGTACGATCACCATGCAGCACGATCGTGCCTTTGGTGCAATGTTCACAGGTGAAATCCACCCGGCTGCCTGAAGAAGACAGCCAGATGATCTCATCAAAAATGATATGTCGTCCCAAAATCTTGACAGGGAACATAGGGTTGTCCTCCGTTGATTTATTCGATGGTGAAGCAGCCGTCGGCATCCGTCTTCACACAGGCGGCATAGAAGGCTTCCATGGCGTCTGCCATGTGCTTCACATCCGCGCAGCCCGCGGATTCGTAGGAAGAGTGCATGGCCAGCTGCGCGGCGCCGATATCCACGGTGTTCATGGAGACATGAGCGTTGGCGATATTGCCCAGCGTGGAACCGCCGGGGAGGTCACTGTGGTTGTGGAAGTGCTGTACCGGCACACCGGCATTGGCGCAGACGGTCTCGAATACAGCAGAGGAAGCGCCGTCGGTGGTGTATTTCTGATTGGCGTTATGCTTGATGACAACACCGCGGTTCATATAGGTGCGGTTGTCGGCATCGAACTTCTCGGGGTGGTTGGGGTGCAGGGCATGCGCGTTGTCGGCGGAAAGCATGAAGGAAGCGCTGATCATGGCGCGGGCTTTGGACAGGGAATTGCCCAGATCCTCGGCGATGCGCAGCATGGTATCCTGCAGGAAGGTGCTGTCCGCGCCCTGCTTGGAGCGGCTGCCCACTTCTTCGTTATCAAACACGGCGCAGATGTTGATCTGCTTTTTGGGATGAGAACTGATGATCGCTTCCACAGAGGTGTAGGCGCATTCAAGGTCATCGATACGGCCGCAGCTGAAGAACTGATCTTCCGCGCCCCACACCGTGCCGGGAACACGGCCGTAGAGGAACAGATCGCTTCCGGCGATCTCATCAACAGAGCAGCCGGCCTTTGCCGCAATCTGCTGATTCAGCTTGCCGGCATCCGTGTTATCACCAAACAGGGGCAGCAGATCGGTCTGCGGCTTGAAGGCATAGCCGCTGTTGCATTCACGGTTGAAGTGGATCGGCATATTGGGGATCACGCAGGCATCGCGGTCCAGATCAACAAGCTTCGCGGTGATCTTTTCACCCTGACGGATGAATACGCGGCCGGCGATACCCAGCGGACGATCCAGCCAGGTGGACATGATCATGCCGCCGTAGGGCTCTACATTCAGACGGCAATAAGCTCCGAGCGCCTGCTGTTCGCACTTCTGCTTCAGCTTGAAGACGGGAGAATCGGTGTGGGAGGCGACGATCTGGAAATGATCCGCCGGACCTTCCGGGATCTCAAACGCGATGACGGAGGAAAGGTTGCGGGTGATGTACCAGCGGCCCGCGGTCAGCCTGACGTTATCATTTTCGTTTACACGGCTGAAACCGGCTTTTTCAAGCTTTTCGCAAATGGCATTGACCGCGTGAAAAGCGGTGGGGGAATTTTTGACGAAATCGATAAAACCATTGACAGAGGCGACGTTGGAAAGCTGTTCGCTCATGGGGAGAATACTCCTTTCAAAGGTTGTTTGATGTATTATAGCATGAAAAGCATGATCGGGAAAGCATGGAATTGAGGATGAACGGAGCGATCTTTCGCGGATGAACTGTCAGAACGAAAAGCAGTGTAAGATACGGCTGATGACAGGCGCGGCATCATTCTGCCAGTGCCTTCAGCGTATCGCCTGCCAGACGATAGACCGTCCAGTCCGACATGGGTTCCGCGCCAAGGGAAAGATAAAAATCGATACTGGGCTTGTTCCAGTCAAGGCACCACCATTCCAGACGGCCGCAGCCGCGTTCGACCGCGATGCGGGCCAGCGTGCGGATCAATCCCTTTCCGTAGCCCTTTCCCCGGAACTCCGGTCTGACATAGAGATCCTCCAGATAAAGCCCGGCTCTTCCAAGGAAGGTGGAGAAATTATGGAAGAACAGGGCGAACCCGACTTCCTTTCCGTCTTCCAGCGCGAAAATGACCTCAGCCTTCTGTTTTTCAAAGATCCAGTGGCATAATGTGGCTTCATCCGCCACCACCTGATCCGCCATTTTTTCATAGGCGGCCAGTTCGCGGATGAAGGAGAGGATCAGAGCGGTGTCTTTTTCCGTGGCAAATCTGTATTCCATTCCGGATATCCTCCTGTTTGCTGATCAGCCGGGACAGCCCGGACGGGGAACGACCAAAGTCTGCTGCCGGACGCGTGAAAATGTATCCGGAATGCTGAACCTGTATTATTCTATGATAGATCCGGGAGCGTGTAAAGCGAAAATACCGGTGAAAGCGGCGGAAAAACGGGCATTTACGCGCTGCCCGCGCGAAATGAGGCGGAAATCACGATAAATCTTGATTAATGATGAAAGTTCCTTTATAATAAATATGGAAATGACGGAAAAGGGCGATGTTCGCTCTTCTTTCATCGTTTCAGCTGCCGCCCCATCCTCTAGCGGTCCAGGAGAGAGGTCTCTAAAACCTTGAACATCGGTTCGAATCCGATTGGGGTGACCAACCCGGCCCTCTGACATCTGTCAGGGGGCTTTTGATATGGGATGAGGCCGGACGGAGTGGAACGGCAGCGCTGTACTTTGGCGGAATTGTGATTGAGAATTGGCAGGGAGTATGCTATACTGTATGCGAATCGGACAACTGAACCCGGAATGATAAGCATAGGAGGATAATACAATGAAACCGTTTATTCATGGCGCAAACCCTTATATGCCGCTTTGGGAGCATGTGCCGGACGGCGAACCGCGTGTGTTTGAACACAATGGCGAAAAGCGTGTGTATGTTTATGGATCGCACGATATCGCGAAGACACGTTATTGCGGAGATAACTATGTGGTGTGGTCTGCTCCGGTGACAGATCTGACCAGCTGGACCTATCACGGTGTTGCTTATGAGGCGCATTATGATTCCATGCTGTTTGCCCCGGATGTGGTGAAAAAGGGAGACACCTATTATATGTACGCCGCCGAAAACTGCGGCAGCCTGATCGTTGTTGCCTCTTCAAAAACACCCTGGGGACCTTTTGAAAACCCCGTGGAAACCAGACTGGGCTTCGACCCCGGTGTGCTGGTGGATGACGACGGCCGGGCCTACGCGTACTGGGGCGGCTGCGCCGCGCCCTGCTACATCGCCGAGCTGGAAGAGGATATGGCGACCATCAAGGAGGAAACGCTCGTCAGCAATCCGATGGGTCACTCCACCTGCCCGTGGGATCCGAAGGATGACGGTCACATCGATCTGCTGGATGGTTTCTTTGAGGCCTCCAGCCCGCGCAAGGTGATGGGCAAGTATGTGTATATTTTCTCCAGACGTTATGAAAAGCCCATCCCGGAACTGGGTGTGTACGGGCCGTGCAACGGCTTCCTTTCCTACAAGTTTTCCGATACGCCCTTCGGCCCCTTCCGTGACGGCGGCGATATCAGTTTTAACGGCGGCGAGATCCTCCGGATGGCGGACGGCACCGGTACCATGACCTATCGTTGGGGCAACAATCACGGCTCGATCATGGAGGTCAACGGCCAGTGGTATGTGTTCTATCATCGTCATACCGGTGATACCGAATACTCCCGCCAGGCGATGCTGGAGCCTGTGGATGTCGCCATGGGTCAGGACGGCCGTCTGTATATCGGCGATATCAGGTATATTGCCGGGGAGCCTGTTTCCTCCGGCGTGGTGGAGATGACCTCGCAGGGCGCGCATATCAACGGTCTTGACGCTTACAAATGGATCTCGGCCGGTTATGCCTGCCATCTTTACGGCAGCAGGCTTCATGCTTATGTGCAGCCGGTCTATGAGCAGGATGATGATATCTCCAGCCCGATCGTCAATATCACCGGCGGAACGACTGTCGGATTCCGCTATCTTCAGTTCGGCGCGAACAGACCGATGACTGTTACCGCGGTGCTGGGGGAGGCTGTGAACTGTAGGGTGAATGTGCGAATCGACAGCTTCAATGGCCGTATCGTTTCCACCCTGATTTGCAGTGAAAACAGCGCGGAGACGACGGCTCCCGTCAATGCCAGTGTGATCGGCAAGCACGCAGTCTACTTTGAGTTTGTGTGCGAAGAAGGTCAGAGCGTGATTTTTGACCGGTTCACATTTGACTGATCCGTAAGGAGAAAATCCGGTGCTGGATTCATTGGAAGGTTTTGCGATCAAAAAGAAGAAAAAACAGTGAGCACGGAAGCATTCAGCCGCCTTTGGACCGTATATTCTGAGCTGTTCTCGCAGAGAGTGCAAAGAAATTAAAATTTATTTTTAAAAACACTTGCATTTCTCTTTAAGGTGTGGTATATTGATTGAGCTGTCCGAGAGAACAGCGTATGCGCCCTTAGCTCAGCTGGATAGAGTGTTTGACTACGAATCAAAAGGTCGAGGGTTCGAATCCCCCAGGGCGCGCCATGAAGAAGGAGTAGATTCGGCTCCTTCTTTTTTTGTATTTCAGGATATGTATAAGCACGGATCACGGAAAACCGCATGATACCAGGGTGTGTTTATGATGCTTTCAAATATGAGAATTGTTATCAATTTCGTCTTGACACAGTGGTGATTCAATATTAAAATGAGAATCGTTCTCGATTTCAGGCAAGGAGTACACCATGAGAGAGACCTACCGCACCCGTCAGTGGGAGGAACTGCGCCTCATCCTGGAGCAAACACCGGGCATGCATTACACCGCCGCGCAGATCCATGAACGGATGGCACAGCAAGGACAGAAGATCGGCCTGGCGACGATCTACCGTCATCTGGATCGAATGGTGGCCGATGGTGTGGTGCGGAGGTACCAGTTGGAAACCGGTGACGGGGCATGTTATGAATACGTAGGACAGCATGTGGAATGCAGCACACACTTCCACTGCAAGTGTGAGCAGTGCGGCAGACTGATCCATCTGGATTGTGATGAACTGCATGGCATTCAGGAGCATATCCGGGAGCATCACGGCTTCACCTGTAATACGGGAAAAACAGTTTTTTACGGGATCTGCGATCAGTGCCGACAGGCCTGACGAATCCATAAAGTATTTATAAACAGAAAGGAGGAAACGGACGATGCGGAACAAAAAGCGTGTATTGGCATTGCTCATGTGCGTTGGATTTGCGCTGACTCTGTTCGTTTCTTCCGCCTACATCGTGTCAAATGCCGGCCATGACTGTATCGGTCACGGCTGCGACGTCTGCGAGCATATGGCAGAAGCCTGCGCGTTGCTGCAAAGCTTTGCGGTGCTTTGCGTGCTTGTGATGCTGCTGTTTATGGTCGATCTGATTCGCATGCTTTTTTCAGCTGCCGATGGGATCTGTCTGCCCGCGCAGGGGACACTTGTGGGATTGAAAGTCCGGCTTAACAATTAACTGAATATCATAACAGGGTTTTTTCAGCATACCTATACGGATGTTTTTGCCGTTCGGCAGGAGCGGCGTTTCGTATTATGCAGGAGAAGCCTTGTTTTTTTGCACCTGTATTCAGATAAACAATTGAGATTTGGAGGAAATGATGATGAAAAAGTTCTTTGCCATTATGATGGCGCTGATTATGATGATGACCATGCTGATGGGTGTTACCGCTGCCGCGCAGAGCAAAAAGATCAGCGTGGTGACGACTGTTTTTCCCATTTATGACTGGGTGCGTGAGGTCGTGGGCGACAACGCAAATGTCGAAATGACGCTGCTGCTGGACAAGGGCGTTGACCTGCACAGCTTCCAGCCCACCGCGCAGGACATCATGAAGGTCGCCACGGCGGATGTGTTTATCTATGTGGGCGGTGAGTCTGACGAGTGGGTTGAGGACGCGCTGACCGAGGCTGTGAATACGAATATGAAGGTTATCAGCCTGCTGGAGGCTCTGGGTGATGCCGTGAAGGAAGAAGAACTTGTAGAGGGTATGGAAGGCGAAGAAGAGGAAGAAGCCGGGGAAGAGGAGGAAGCAGAATACGACGAGCATGTCTGGCTCTCGCTGCGTAACGCTCAGGCGTTGACACAGGCTATCGCCGACACGCTGGCCGAGGCCGATCCCGACAATGCCGCTGCCTATCAGGCCAACGCCGCCGCTTACATCGAGAAGCTGGCTGCGCTGGACGCTCAGTACGCCGACATGGTTGCCCGGGCCGAGTACAAGACTGTGCTGTTCGGCGACCGTTTTCCCTTCCGCTATCTGGTGGATGACTATGATCTGACCTACTATGCTGCCTTTGCGGGCTGCTCTGCCGAGACCGAGGCCAGCTTTGAGACCATCGTGTTCCTGGCCCAGAAGGTGGACGAGCTGAGCCTGTCCGCCGTGCTGACCATCGAGGGCATCAATCACCGCATTGCGGAGACCATCGTCGGCGCTACCGCTGCCAAGGATCAGAAGATCCTGACCGTGGACTCCCTGCAGGGCAAGCCTGCGAACGACGCGACTTATCTGTCCGTGATGGAAGCCAACCTGTCTGTTCTGCGTGATGCGCTGAATAAGTAAACATAAAGCCCGGAGCAGGCAATCCTGTCTGCTCCGGGGGATCATCAAAGGAGGATCATAATGCCCCAACTGCTATGTGAGAATGTCACGCTCGGCTATGAGGGCCATGCCGTACACGAGGGTTTGAACTTTTCGGTGAGTGCCGGGGATTACCTGTGCATCGTCGGCGAAAACGGCTCCGGTAAGTCTACGCTGATGAAGACCATTCTTGGACTTTTGAAGCCCCTCAAGGGTGAGATCAGATACGGCAATGGAATGAAGGCAGGCGCCATCGGCTATCTGCCCCAGCAGACCGTGGTGCAAAAGGATTTCCCCGCGACCGTGTGGGAGATCGTGCTGTCCGGCTGTCAGGCCCGGTGCGGTAAGCGTCCATTTTACAGCAAAACTGATAAGGAACTGGCGCGCGCCAATATTGAGCGTATGGGTATTGGTCATCTGGTCAAACGCTGTTACAGGGAACTTTCCGGCGGTCAGCAGCAGCGTGTTCTGCTGGCCCGTGCGCTGTGCGCTGCCCGGAACATCCTGTTGCTGGATTAACCGGTAGGCGGGCTTGATCCAAAGGTGACGCTGGAG
>CALCTW010000060.1 GCA_937907055.1 uncultured Clostridia bacterium
AACGGATCGGAAAGGAGCGAAGCGACCTTTTCGATCCAAAGCACTGTTTGTAACAGTAGTGGGGGGACGAATTCCCACGGGGGGTATGGGGGGAACACCCCATTATTTTTCCGCAGGGGTGGCTCCGCCGCCCCGAGGAGAAAAATCGCGGAGGTTAGCTTGCCACCCGTGAGCGATTTTTCATACATCTCGGATTTTACGCCCGTCGGGTCGTCAGATCCCGACAGTAAAATCCGTTATTCCGGATCGGAAACGTCGCTTTGCGACTTTTCGATCCGAGAATATAGGTCTCCGCCGAAGGCATCATAAATGACCGTCACCGGGAACTCCTCCACCTCCAGGCGGCGGATGGCCTCGGTGCCGAGATCCTCATAGGCGATCAGCTCGCAGGCGGTCACACGGCTGGCCAGCAGGGCGGCGGCACCGCCGATGGCAGCCAGATACACGCCCTTATACTGCCGAAGGCCGTCCTTCACTTCCTGCGCGCGCTTGCCCTTGCCGATGGTCACCTTCAGGCCTTCCTGCAGCAGCTGCACGGTGTAGGCGTCCATCCGGTAGGAGGTGGTGGGGCCGCAGGGGCCGATCACCTTGCCCGGACGGGCGGGAGCGGGGCCTACATAATAAATGCTTTCGCCCTTCAGATCAAAGGGCACAGGCGCGCCGGCATCCAGCGCGGCGCAGATCCGCTTGTGCGCGGCGTCACGCGCGGTGTACATATGACCGGTCAGATAGACCTTGTCCCCGGCGCGCAGCTGAAGCAGGTCCTCTTCCTTCATGGGCAGGGTGAAATGATAGGTATTCATTACAGCGTTCCCTCCTTATGACGGCAGGCGTGGCAGCACACAGACACAGCCACCGGCATTCCGGCGATGTGCGTGGGCAGAGCGGCGATGTGCAGGGAAAGGGCGGTGGTATCGCCGCCGATCCCGGCAGGGCCGATGTTCAGCCTGTTCACGGCCTCAAACGCCTTCTTTTCAAGGGCAGCATAGCGCGGATCGGGGTTCACGGCATCCACCGGCTCGGCGGTCATCTTCTTGGCCATCTCGGCGCAGGTCTCAAAGGAGCCGCCCACGCAGATGCCCAGCACGATGGGCGGGCAGGGGTTGGGCCCGGCCTGACGCACGGTGTCCACGATGAAATCCAGCACGCCCTTTTCACCGGCGGACGGGGGCAGCATGGCGATGCGGCTCATATTCTCGCTGCCAAAACCCTTGGCAATGGCCAGAATGTGCACCTGATCGCCCGGCACGATGCGCGTGTGGATCACGGCGGGGGTGTTGTCGCCGGTGTTTTTGCGGTCATAGAGGGGATCGTTCACGATGGACTTGCGGAGATACCCGTCAATATAGGCCTCGCGCACGCCCTGATTGACGGCGTCTTCAAAAGCGCCGCCGGTGAGGTGGCATTCCTGTCCCCATTCAATGAACAGCATGGCCATGCCGGTGTCCTGGCAGATCGCCACACGATCGCGCGCGGCGATCTCATAGTTGAGCAGCAGATCCTTCAGCACATCCCGGCCGGGGGCGGAGGATTCTGTCTCCGAGGCTTTTTTCACGGTGTCGATGAGCTTTTCATCCAGATAATAGGCGCAGTCCAGATACAGATCGCGCACCTTGTCCTTCAGGGCTTCAAATGTGATTTCACGCATAAGTGAGACTCCTTTCGGGGTAAAATGATCGTTGTCAGGATGGATCGGACAGGTCAAAACGGTAGATCTTCACGGTCTCCATATGTTCATCGGTATAAAGGTCGTGATCACGCGGAACGGGCGCGTCCTCGATGAACTGACCGCCCGCGGCTTCACAGGTGCGCGCGGAGGCGATGTTGGTCACATTGCAGGTGATGTAGAGATAAGGCATGTGATGCAGCCTTGCCAGCTGCTTCAGCAGGCACACGGCGCGCGCGGCATAGTGATGACCGCGGTGAGACGCGTCCACGCCATAGCCGATGTGACCGCCGTAGTACAGGCGGCTGCTGTTGCCGATACGCAGATCGCAGGTTCCCACAGCCGTGCCGTCCATGAGCGTGATATCGAAATAATAAGCCGGGACCCAGCATTTTTCAAGATCACGGTCAGCGACGCGCTTTAACTGAAGACGGATGACACCATCATTTAAGAAGGATGTATCGAGCGGCTGAAAGGGGGTATCCGGAACCGGAACAGGGCAGCTGTCGCCGTCCTCGCAGACGCGGATGACCTGTCCGCGGCGAAGAAGATCACACCTGCCGTAGACGGTCTGTCTGCCATCCATGGAGAGCAGATAAGTGCCGTCCGGGAAGCAGTAGATATCGCGCAGCCAAGAATCCGGCAGAAGGATCTGAGAAAGGTTGTGAAGACCGTCGTAGGTCATATCACGGGTAAGCTGATAATGCGGCTCAATGCTGATCAGGGTGAGGCCGAGCCCCTCCAGCTCACGGCGGTAGGCGGGATCAATGGCCTCGCCCGGTTCCTCCGGCGCGGCGTAGACATCGCGCGCGGCATTCATGCTGCCGGCGGAAAGGCTCATCACCACGCCCGGATAATCCTGCAGCAGTTTACGCAGCCCGATGGTATGAAAAAACGCGTTCTGTGTGGGCACATGACCGCCCGAAAGAAAAACCATATCGTGGGCCGCGACAAGGGAAGCGGCTTCGGCGGCATTCCGGTCATCCAGGGTGGTGAGACGGGAAATGACAAAGCCTTTTTCTTCAAATGTGGCCTTCATCTGAGAAGAATATAGGTCGGTCTTATCATGCGCCGAAGGGGATGAACAGATATACAGCATGCTGAAGGGCCGCGGAAACAGTGAACGGAGCAGGGAGATCTGACCGTTCTTTGCAAGCATGCCCGGAACGCCCAGTTCACAGGGGGATGAGGTCATGATGAATGCACGCATGGGGATGTCTCCTGAAATGAGATGGGATCATGGATGATGATCCGGGAAAAAGCCTTCGGAAAGCAGCAATTCAAGCACACGGGCCTCGCGGCGGATCATGGCGGCGTCCTTGGGGCCGTGATCCTCCGTAAGATTGACGCGGATCGCTTCACGCGGATCCATCCATTCAAGCACGAAGCCTTCCTGATCCTCGTAATCATCCAGCTGCTGCGGCAGGGAAGCATCGCTGACCGCGCACAGATAATAGTAGTTCAGCTGTTCAAAAATACAGGGGGAGAACCAGTCCCGCTGACGGCGGCAGACCTGTCCGTATTCGCGGATGGAATGCGGCAGCACGGAAAGACCGGCTTCTTCACGGGTCTCCCGGATGAGCGTATCCGCGTGTGTTTCGCCCTTGTCGATGCCGCCGCCGGGGAATTTGTAATAGTTGTATCTGCGGGAATGCACCATGGCCACGCGATCGCCGCGGATGATGACGGCACGGACGGAAGGACGGCTGAAGACGGGCAGATCAGGCTCATAATCCTTGAGATCGAGTTCGAAAAGAACGCGCATAGAACCTCCGGTGGGTGGGGACGAAGGGGTTTACAGGGTGATGCAGCCGGCGCGGCAGGTGAGCGCGGCCGGACAGCCGCACAGCACAGACCATAGCCGATCCGCGCGAAGATCGAGCGCGGCGGAGGGACTGCGGGCATCGGCCGGATTGGAAAAGACCTCGAGCGTATCGCGATGGACGCGGCTGAAATAAGGCCTGTACGCGGCATTAAAGCCGAGAAGACGGGTGTATTCCGGCAAAGCCGGGAGCATGGCACGCGTGGTGCCGGTGGCAAGGTGGCACAGCGCGCGGGAAATGCGGGTGTAGGGGTAGCGCCGGGTCTTGACACGCAGGATGAGATCGGCACGGGAAATTGATTCCATGGCGTTCGCGAGAATACGGTTTTCAAGGCCTTCGGAGATCTCCGGCGCGGCGGCGGCCTGTTCCGGCGTAAGCACAAGGAGAGACGCAAGCAGCGGTTTATCCATCGCTTCCTCCTGGCAAAGACGCCCCAGATCCATTTCGCGCTGCAGCACGGCAAAAGCGGCTTCCGGCATGGCGCCGCGGACATCCGGCAGACGGCCTGAAAAAAGCGCGGCGCGGATGGCGGTGGCGGAAGAAAGCGCGGCGATCTGATCTGAGTGATAATCCCCCTCCCGGAGGACAGGCACGGGGATGAGCGGGCTGTTCAGGCGCAGGATGGCGCGAAGATAGCAGACAGCCAGCGTGTTGTTCGGACGGGAGAGCGCTTCGGCGGCAGGGCCCAAAATCTCCGTAAGGGCAAGCCCCTGCGCGGCGGCGTAGGAGCGCCCCTGATCCATGGCGGCACGCAGAGCGGCAGTGAAGGCATCAGACGGATGCTCCAGCAGACGCGCGGCGGCCTGAAGCAGATGAAGATCCGGTGTCTCGCAGCCAAAGGAAATGTGTGTGGCGCCGAGCTGCGTAAGCAGATAAACACCGCCGAGCGCGAAATGCTCCGCCTCCCGTACGGCAAAACTGTAGGGAAGGGAAAATACGGCATCCGCGCCGCAGCGCAGCGCCATTTCCGCCCGCGCGTGGGGTGTGAGGATGGCCGGCGCGCCGCGCTGGGTGAAGCTGCCGCTCATGACCACCACGGCCATTTCCGCGCCTGAAAGCGCCTTGGCCTGCCGCAGCTGATACGCGTGACCGGCATGGAAGGGGTCATATTCCGCAATGATGCCGACAAGCGCCAATGAGACCCCTCCCTTCCGATGGATATTTTATACCATTATAACAGATTAAATGAAGAATTAAAAGAACAAACGTGGCATCCGCGGGGAATGACGGGCGCGCGAAAACTTTACAGGTGATGAGGACAATGAAAACAGTGAAAGTGCAGCGCGTAAAAGGAAAACAGATAAAACTGTCGAAATAATCTTAAAATAATCATGAATGTACACGCGAACGCGTGACCGGAGGTATAAATGATCGGAGACTGGATAACATTCGGACAGACATTGTCCTTTGAACAGATGGCGTTCCGGGTGCTGGTGGCGGTGGTGATCGGCGCGATCATCGGCGTGGACCGCGAGGTGAAGGCGCGTCCGGCGGGACTGCGCACGCATGTGCTGGTGTGCCTGGGCGCGACGCTGATCGGTCTGGTGGAGCAGGGGACGATCGCCTATGTCATGCAGCTTGGCTCCGGTCAGATCAATGTGAGTGTGGGGCGATTGACCAGCGCCATCGTATCCGGTGTGGGTTTTCTGGGCGCGGGTACCATCGTTGTGAGCGACCGGAAGATCGTAGGCCTCACCACCGCGGCATCCCTGTGGTGCACGGCCTGTCTGGGTCTTGCCATCGGCGGCGGCTTTACCACCATGGCCATTTTTGCCTGTGTGGTGGTCATGCTGGTATTGAAGGTGCTGCAGAGGGTGATCAAGGTACACACCTATAAGCGGCTGGAGGTGCAGTTCATCCACCGTCAGGAAACACTGCCGTTCATTCACGAATACTTCGCGAAGATGCAGGTCAAGATTCTGGATCAGGATTTTCATGCCGAGACCCTGCCGGACGGCAGCAACCTGTACACCAATATCTACAACCTGTCCATGCCCGGCAAAACGACCTATCAGGATGTGATGACCAAGCTTTCCGAGCATCCGAACATCCGCACAGTGCGGACACGAAATGTCTGACGCTCCGCTTTCGGATTGAAAACCACTACGCTTCGCTCCGTTGGGTTTCCGATCCGGCAAAACGGATTTTACTGTCGGGATCTGACGACCCGACGGGCGTAAAATCCGCAAGGAATGAAAAATCCCTCTCGCAGGGCAAGCTCTGCTTCGGGATTTTTCCCCGCCCGTGCGGCAAAGCCACGCGATACGATCTCAAATGGGGGAGCGCCCCCAAGCCTCCCAAGGGAGTATTTGCAGAAGACGTGCAGCAAAGATGGCGCGTCCAAACCGAAAAACTGATTAAGCGCTTTTGCTGTATTCCCGGTCTGAAAATGAAACCGGTCTTTCGTCATGGGTGAAATGATCGGTCTATCAGGCGAACAGTGCCCCGGTACTGGTGTTCCGGTTGATATCGGATCCGGTATCGGGGCTTTTTGTGAGCAAACGGTTCTCCAATGTTAATGGCCAAGCGGCATTGACACGGCTTGACGGATGATAGTAGAATAAAACGCGCGATTATGGCGGAAAGGGGTGCATGTGATGGAGGAATATGAAGAGCCGGATCTGACGGAAGCGCAGAAGGAATCTTTGTATGCAGAAGCCTGCCGCCGGATGGAGAAAGGCATCTGCGAATGGGAATTAATGAACGCGGCGGGCCTTTTTGAGGATCTGGGCGATTGGAAGGATGCCGCGCAAAAGCACGCCGAATGCCTGAACAGGGCGGAAGAAATGCGCGTGGAAGCGCTGTACCGCAACGCGCTGCGCCAGATGAAGCAGGTGACCAGCGAAAACGGCTATCTGAATACGGCGGAGGCCTTCCTGCAACTGAAGGGTTATAAGGATGCGGAAGAGAAGCGCGCGGAGTGCCTGAAACTGGCGGCGGAAAGCAGACTGAATGACCTGTACACCGAGGCCATGAAGATCTTTCACCGTGAAAAGCTGACGGTGAATGACTGTATGACCGCCAAAATGCTGTTTGAAAAGCTGCCCGGCTATAAGGACGCGGACACGCAGGCGGCGCTCTGTGAGCAGCGCGCAAGGGAAGTGGCGGAGCAGAAGATCCTTGACGACGCGGCTGAACAAAAGAAACGGCAGCAGAAGAAAAATATCAAACGGGCGCTGATCGCGGCAGTCGCGCTCGCGGCAGCGGCGATCATTGCCGTAAATGTTTTTGATCACCTGTAGAAAAACGTATGGCAGCCGGAAAGGATCTACCGGGAAGCGGCGCGGGCGCTGCAGAACGGTGAGCCTGAAAAGGCGTATGAACTGTATCAGAGCATTGCGGATTACAGGGATGTCGCGGAGATCCTGAAAAGCGATGAGGCGATCCTTGCTGTGCAGCGGAACGAAGCGGCCGCGCTGTGCCGGGTGCCGGGAAGCATCGTCCGCTTTGGCAATTATCAGCAGCAGTACCGGCGTGTGAGCGGCCCGGAGGCCATCGAATGGCTGGTGCTGGAGTATGATGAGGCGCGGGATCGCGCGATGCTGCTTTCACGCAGGATCATTGATGCGCAGCCCTACAATAAGGAAAATGAGCCGGTCACGTGGGCGGAATGTGATCTGCGCGTCTGGCTGAACAGCGTTTTTATGGAGACTGCCTTCACAGCGCGTGAACGTGAGGCCATATTGCTGACAAAGGTGGATAACAGCAGCGCGCAGGGCTATCACGGTTATCCCACTGAAAGCGGCGCGGATACGGAGGATCATGTATATCTGCTGAGCTACGCGGAGGCCTGGCATTACTTCACGGATACCGAAAGCCGCAGGGCGGAGCGTACCGACTGGGCGCTTTACCGGGAGATGCTCGGTCACGCGGACCGGTATTTCCTGCGCAGCCCCGGCAATTATCAGAACATGTCGGCTGTGGTGTTCAATGACGGCACGCTGACCGGCGGTCAGGTGATGAGCGTGCGCGGCGTGCGCCCGGTGATGTGGGTGGATGTTAAAAAGGTGCAGGGAATGTGATCAACGCGGGTCTTTGAACGGGTCGACCGTCCCGGCTGTCTCTTTTCGCTTTTTAGCCTTTCTTGCGTTCTGTTTTACGCGGAAAGCATGGAAAAAAACAATAACAAAAAAGATTCGGCAATGAAAATGGATGCCGAATCTTTTTAGTTATGGGATCGCGTGGCTGTGCTGCTGCCGGGAACGGGATGCCTTACCAGCCGCGTCCGCCCCGGCCGTTATTGGGGTTGTTATAGGTGTTGTATTCGGTGACCGTAATGTCACGTTCAGTGCTGCCGCAGGTGATATGCACCGTTTCACCCGGCTGCAGCGCCGCGTGGGAGAAGACGATGCTGGCACCGGATTTGGCTGCTGTGTGATCGATCAGCACAGTACCGTCCGCCAGCGTGATTTGGATATGATCTCCCGCGCTGAAGCGGATATTGGCGCTGATACTGTACTGCGCGGAAGAAGGACCGAAGACCTCGGCCATGCCGGAAGCGCCGATCGCCAGCACAGTGCCGCCTGTGATGGAAAGCACGCCGCCGCTTTCAGAACCGCTGTCCAGCGCGCCGTTCATGGAATCGGATGGCCCGTCCACGATGATGAAACCGCCGTTCACGGTCAGATCGCCGTTGCTGTCAAGGCCGTCTCCCTGCGCGTTGATATAAAGTGTGCCGCCGTTGATGATAAGGGAAGGAACGGTGCTTTCGGTGTCGTTGACAGCAGATCCCGGCGCGGCAGCATCCGGCGCGCTGTTCCATCCGCCGAAGCCGCCTCTTCCGCCTCCCATGCCGCCGCGTCCGCCGCCCGGACCGAACGAACCAAAGCCGCCCATGCCGAAGGAATCGGAACCGCCGCCGGCGTTGATGCCGTCGTCTGAGGAAATGACAGTGATGTCACCGCCGTTGATCGTGATGTTTGTGGATTCGATGCCTTCATATGAAGCGGAGACGGAGATCACACCGTCATCGATCGTGAGGGCGTCATCCGCGTGGAGGGCATCGTCACCGGAGGCAATGGCAAACATGCCGCCTGTGATCGTGATCGCGTGATCCGAATGGATCGCGTCATCGGTGCTGTCCACGGTGAATACGCCGCCTGTGATGGTCAGCGTATTGCCGGCTTTGATCCCCTTGCAGGAGACCGTATCCGTCGTTTGCTGCATGACGCCGTATCCGCCCCGGTCGCGTCCGCCGCCGAAGTTTTCCTGCGCGCGCGCAGCCGCGTTCTTCACTCCGCCGCCGGAGATAACGGAAAGCGTGCCGTTTTCGATCAGAAGATCGTTTTCGCTCTGGATCCCATCCCGCGCGGCAATGATGGTGACCGTACCGCCGGACATGTGAAAGAGGCCTGAGGCCGGCTCTGCTTCCTTGGGGTCGTCGCCCTCCGCGGAGGCTTCCGCGGCTTCCTTACCGCTGTGGATCCCGTCGCCCTCCGCCGTAATGGTGATGCTGCCGCCGCTGATCTCCATATCATCCTTGACCCGGATGCCGGTATCGGACGCGATGATCTCCAGAACGCCGTTTTTGATCTTCAGATCTTTGGTGACACGAAGCGCGGGACCGGCGGAGGAGATGATCTTCAGCGTGCCGCTCCCCTTGATCTGCGTATCGCACCTGCAAAGAACAGCCGGGAATTCAGGCTCACTCTCTGTGCCGGACGGAAGGGGATCGGACCTTTGCGCCGAGATCGTGTTGACCGTTCCGGCAGCCGGCTTCAGGATCAGCTTGTCACAGCCGGACGCGGTGACCGCGGAGGCATCGCCAAAGGCAAGGGCCAGGCCGTTCAGAATGAGCGTGACCTCCGCGTCTTTTGCTGCTTCCACGGAAAGCTGTATGCTGTCGCTGCTGCCGCTCAGCTGATAGACGCCGGGCTCGGTGACGCGGAGCTGATGATCCTCCAAAGCCGCGCCTGGCCCTGTGATGACAGCAGACGCGCCGTCCAGTGTGATGAAGGTGCCCGGCGTATCTTCCGCCAGCCCGGGGGTGAGACTGAAAAGCAGCGCGAGGATCATAAGAAGGGGAAGAGATATTTTTTTGAAACGCATGGTGACCTCCGGAGTCGTGATATCAAAAGGCTGTTTCGCGAAAGCGGAAAACCGAAAAAGCATCGATGAATCAGGCAAAGCGGTTCATCCTGCAGGCCGCGCGGATCGATCAGGCTGCAGAAGCGGCTTATCCGGCGCGGGAATAACATACCTGAGAAATAAGGCAGAAAAGTGAAAAAACAGGCATGATAACCGGACAGGAAGCAGGATAAAGGCTGTTCTTTCGGAACTGAACAATGGGTAACGCGGTATCATGCCGCTGCAAAGAGAATACATACGATCACGCGTGATCCGAGACAGGGGGAAAATAAATGGAGATCAATCTGCGGACGCGTAATGAGCCGCGGCGCGTCCAAAAGCCGGCCATGACAGCGCGGATCACGTGAGAAAGACAAAAGAGACCGAATAAATATATGATGATATAGATCAGGCCCTCTTCTCCCCGAAAGGTGAAGAGGGCCTTCGCGTGCCCGGAATAAACGGGGTCAGATACTCTTAAAATCCCTGTACGCTTCTGCCAGCTCGCTTTGATCCGGGATGAACCAGTAATCGCAGCAATCCCCGCCGGTGGCTTCTGTGCGTGTGCGGATGAGCCGCGCGTGCAGGAATCGCTCAAAAATGAAATCGAAGCGGCAGATGGCAGGCATCATCTCTTCATAACCATGCGCGCGGACGAAAGCCAGCAGCGGACAGTTGCTCATGTGATAGCAGATGCCTTCCTCGCGGTGATCCGGATTGATGCGGATGTCCCACGTGCCTGTCCATTCGCCGTTGGCCTTGTGCTGCTTCACCTTTTCCGCGTGCCTGCTGTACACGCGATAGTAGAGCGGGCGCACATAACGGTGCCGGTTCATATCGGTGAAGAAGCTCAGCCGCCGGTAGTCGTTGGCCAGGCGGTCGATGAGGATGTCGATGGCCTCAGGGCCGATCCGGTGCTCACTGGCTTCGTAATAGGCAAAAAAGGCGGCTGTCAGATCCACATTGGAGGCCATCATGTTGCCCTTTTCGCCCATATCGGGGGCTTCGCGCATCAACTTGTCAAACACAGTCTGCGCCCTGGGCGTGATGACCGCGGGATCAAGACCGATATCCTGACAATAGCGTTCAAAGTATTTGCGGATGAATTTGCTGATCGTGTAGGCCATGGTGTATTCTCCTTGCCGAATTGAGAGCGGCATTCAGATAAAGATGGATCAATCGTTCCAGTAAGCCCGGAGGGCGGATACGCGAAGGGAAGCAATCACGGCGTTCCCGGCGGTGATCGTAAGGGCGGACGGGCTCTGATCATGGCAGCAGCGCAGCCCCATGAACACGCTGCCCTCATCCGTGAAAAGTTCGGTGAGGAGGGTGTCGCTGATCACACGGAGCGTGATCATGCCCTCCCGTCCCTGAACAGGCGCGGATCGTTCATTGCAGCAGATTTGGCGATGCTCGGCATCGTAGCGGATCGTAAGCCCGTAAAGCGTGATCGCGAAGGAAGCATCCAAAGCAGCGGTGAGCGTCATATCACACGCGGGGGACGCGAGGGGCATGACAAAGGATGTATCTTTTGTAAGGGTGAGACCGGAGAACGTTTTTGTGTCTGTAACGAGCTGCTGTAATTCCGCGACCGGTTCCGCGCACAGGCGAAGATCGCCGTTCACGAGTCGAAGAATCATCTGCTGCGGCAGGATCATGCAGTTTGAGAAGGGCATATCCGGCGGCGCGGCGTGGGCAAACGCGGTGCGGACGCGGCGTCCGTCCGGCAGTTCGCTCCAGGATTGCGCGGCGTAGGAGGTATCGCCCCAGTTGAGACGCAGCTGCTCTGTTTCCGGTGTGAAGTGATCGCCGTCAAAGGCGCCGATCACGTAGCGGTCGGAGGCGGCGGTGAAGATCCACTTTTCACGGCCCTCGGGATCCGTGAGCGGATAAAAATCCGGGCACTCGGCATCGTCCGGCAGTTCAAGGCGCTGGATCTCCCGCCAGTTGAGAAGATCGGAGGATTTGAAGAGCGCGAACGCGTGATCGATCAGGAACATGGCCAGAATGAAACTGTGATCCTGCGGATAGGGGATCACCTTGGGGTCACGGTTCAGCGGCTCGATCTGCGGTATCAGCGGGTTCCGCGCGTACTTGGTCAGCGTGCGTCCGCCGTCGTTGCTGTAAGCCAGGCATTGCCCGGTTGGACTGCCCTTGGAGGTCTCGGAGGTGTCGCCTGCCGCGGTATAGAAGCAAAGGAGCGGCGCTTTTCCATCCCTTCCAAGGCCGGAAACATTGTTCACATCCACATATCCGCTGCCGGAAAACATGGTGCCCATCGTGTCGGGGAACAGCACATCGCCCTTCTCCTGCCAGTGGATAAGATTGGTGCTTTCCGCCAGCCCCCAGTGCATGTTTTCCCATGTGACGGCAACCGGATTGTGCTGAAAATACATCACATAGCGGCCATTTACATATGAAAGGCCGTTGGGATCGTTGATCCACCCGCGCGAGGCAGTGAAATGGACGAACGGGCGGTACGCGCCGTCACGCGGGAAGGAGATCATATCGCAGGTCTCAAGCGGGAGATCACACGCGGGCACGGCTTCAAGGGTGATGGCTTTTCTCTTGAAGCGCTCAATATCCACCGGAAAGCGGACATCCGGATGATCGGGATCCAGACGAATGACCAGATCCAGCACCGGCTGCCCGTCCGCGCGGAAAATGAGACGCTTTTCTTCGGCCTCATACCGGACGGGAAGCAGTATATATCTGTGTTCGCAAAGAAAAGTCTTCATCATGTATGCCTCATTGCTTAGGCGGCAGAAGGGTGTATCCCGCGGCGGATAAGGCCTCCGCGGCCGCGCTGAAGTTGTTTTGTTTGACGAGGATGTAATCCGTATTATAGGTGGAGATCACAAAGACGCCGACGCGGGCCTCCGCCAGCACAGCGGTGATCCCGGCCAGAATGCCGATGAGCGAAAAATCAAGAACACCCGTTACGCGAAAGGCTTTCCAGCCATCCTCCCGGTCCCGCATGACCGCGGGAACATGAGCGGTCTCGCACACAAGGGACACTTCTTCGTCCGTGACGGACAGCGTGAAGAAGCCGGTCAAATCGGGCAGCGGGCTGCCGGGCGCGGTTCTGCATACAGACAGGTCATACGGGAGCATTTGGATCTGCATATCGGTCATCAACTCCTTTGATCGGGTCGCGGTCGTTCAGCGATTCATTTCCTCCGCGAGGGAGATGGGCTTGACGGTCATCTCCGCCCACGCGGGCAGGAAACCGCAGCGGATGGCGTTACGGGCGGAACGGATGTTGCTCCACGCGCAGCAGTAAAAGGGGACCTTGCCGCGGTTCAGGATCTCGACGGCCAGACGTGAGGTCATCGCCTTGGCCAGACCGCGCTGACGGTATTCCGGCAGTACATCCACGCCGATCTGCCACATCGAATCGCAGTCCGCCGAGCAGGCGGCCAGACCGACGAGCCTGTCACCGTCAAAGGCCCCCACGCCCAGCACATCCAGCTCCCTGCGTTCGGCGCACAGGGCATTGCTCCATTCAGGGGTGTAGAGCGATGAAAAATCCGGCTGCGTCATCACACGAAGCGGCAGATCACAGGGCAGAGGACGCAGCAGTTCCGGCTCCGGCAGGAAGTACTCCGCCATAAAGACCACAGTCTGCCCAAGAGGACGCAGACGATCATTCAGCCGGTAGAGGTTGGGCGTTTCAAAGCAGTGATACCACGTGAATTTATCAAGGTATTCCCGCACGATCGGCGCGTATTCCGGCAGACAGGAGGCCGTAATGTTGTGGCCGTACGAGACCATATTACAGGCGACCGGGGAATGATAGTATCTGCGCGACCGCGCGCCGACGGTGCCTTCCGCGGGCGTGCGGATGATATTGTGATCCTGCAGCAGATCGGCAGGATCGATATTCAGATCAAGCGCGGTCTGCCGCATGGCGATTTCAAAGATCTGATCTCGGGTAAACATGAGATGCCTTCTTTCGGGATGAGCCTTTCCGGCTGAGAAAGGCAACGAACGATACTTTTACATTCATTATAAGTTACAAAAAAGTGACTGTCAACCGATCGGGACCTGAAATGTATGAATTATGGTCTGTTTTTTGCGCCTGTCTGCAGATAAATGTAACCGGACGAAGGCAGCCGTGTATGCTGCCGGTTACATTTTGGGAAGATGTCCGCCCGCGCGGCTGTGCCGGAGGTGTCAGGGTTACAAAGGGTTGTATCTGTGTATGTACATCATCACAACCTGATGTATGCGCGGCAGGGAATGTAAATGTTTCGGAAATATTAAACTTCTTCAGGTTATTGACAAATGTGAGGCTGAATTTTATACTTTTTAAGGATAAAAAAATCTGAACGCAGGGGGTGACAGTCAATGGGCGACGGCGATAAATGCGCTGAAGGCGTGCCGCGATCATGCCTGAAGACGCTGATTGACTGTCTTCACCGGGCATAATATGATCGGGCGGGTATAAAAGCTTTCTCCTTTCCGGGAGAACGGCTCTTTTATGCTTGCTTTCATGTGCATGCTTTCTTCTCATACGCCATACGCCTTAAGCATCAGAGGGTAAAAACCGCTAATGCTTATTTCGCGTTTCTGAAAAAGTGCGTTTTCGCAGCGTAAAAAGGAAGAAAGGGAGTGATTCCTGTGGAATGGGAAAATGTTCAGAAGCGGCTCACACAGCTTCTGGAAAATAACCGTCACGGCGAGCTTCGCGGCGCGCTGATGATGCTGAACCCGGTCGATATCGCCCAGTTCATGGAAGAACTGGATAAAGAAAAACTGCTGATCGTCTTCCGTATCCTTCCCAAGGATATTTCGGCGGATGTATTCAGCTATATGGAGGCGGATCAGCAGCAGCTGCTGATCGAATCCATCGGGGATAACGAGATCCGTTCCCTGATCGATGACATGTTCCTGGATGACGCGGTCGATTTTCTGGAGGAGCTGCCGGCGGGCGTGGTCAAGCGCGTGCTGCAGAACACCGATGAGAAGACCCGCCGCCTGATCAACCAGTTCCTCAAGTATCCGGAAAACAGCGCCGGAAGCCTGATGACCATCGAGTATGTGGAGTTCCACACCGGCACGACGGTCGAAAAGGCCATGGAGATCCTGCGCAAGGTGGGTCTGGATAAGGAGACCATCTACACCCTGTATATCATTGATGACGGCCGTCATCTGAAGGGCACACTGCCGCTTCGCCGCCTGATCCTCTCTGATCCCGGCGCGCTTGTGGATGATATCATGTATCCCAATCCTGTTTCCGTGCAGACCACGGATGACCAGGAGAAGGTGGCCGAAATGGTGCGCCATTATGACTTGATGGCCATCGCGGTCGTGGATAAGGAAAACCGTCTGGTCGGTATCATCACGGCGGACGACGTCATGGACGTCATCGAAGAAGAGAACACCGAGGACTTCGAGGTCATGGCCGCTCTGACGCCTTCTGATGACGAATACATCAAGACGCCTGTGGTCAAGCTGGCGGCCAACCGTATCCCGTGGCTGCTGCTGATGGCGGTCGTGGCCATTTTCACCGGTATGATCATCTCCTCCTTCGAAGATGTGCTTACAAAGTCCGGCAGCATCGGCATCGTGCTGGTGGCCTGTATCCCCATGCTGATGGACACCGGCGGTAACTGCGGCAGCCAGAGCAGCACGCTGATCATCCGCGGTCTGTCTCTGGGCGAGATCGAACTCAAGGATTTCTTCAAAGCCCTGTGGAAGGAATTCCGCGTGGCGCTTGTTGTCGGTGCTGTGCTGTTCGTGTTCACGTTCTTCCGTGTGCGGCTGGTCAATACCGATAACTGGGGCGTGGCCCTCGTGGTGGCGCTGGCCCTGTTCTGTACCATCATCCTGGCCAAGTGTCTGGGCTGCTGCATGCCCATGCTGGCCAAGAAACTGAAGATGGACCCGGCTTTGATGGCATCTCCTATGATCACCACCATCGTCGATATGTCTTCTCTGGCGATTTACTTCACCATCGCGAAGCTCGTGCTTCGTCTGTGATCATGATCCATTCAGGATCGATAAAAGACCCGGCCTTTTGCGCCGGGTCTTTCTGTGAAAAGAGACTGATTCTTCGTAAAGGAATGCGGATATAAAAGCATGAGCAAAAGCAAAACTCTGACCACGGATATGACAAAGGGCAATCCGCTGAAGCTGATCCTTTTATTTGCCCTGACGGTGCTCGGCGGCAATGTGTGTCAGCAGATGTACACCGTTGTGGATACCGCGGTGCTGGGCAAGGGGATCGGCATGGACGCGCTTTCTTCGGTGGGCGCGGTGGAATGGCTCATCTGGATGATGACCGGTCTCGCGATCGGCTTTACCGAAGGCTTTTCCATCAGGATGAGCCAGCGCTTCGGGGCGGGCGATATGAAAGGGCTGCGGCAGACGATCGGCCAGAGCGCGGTGATGTCCGTGCTGCTGATGGTGCTGATCACGCTGCTCAGCCAGCTCTTCGCCCTGCCGATGGTGCGCTTTCTGAATACGCCGGCCGGGCTGCAAAGCGGCAGTCTTCTGTATCTCAGGATCATTTTCGGCGGTCTGCCGCTTTACATGACCTATAACCTCCTGGCCGGTATCCTGCGCGCCATGGGCGACGGGCGCACGCCGCTGATCGCCATCGTAACGGCGACATTCACGAATATCGCGCTGGATCTGCTGTTTGTGATCGCCTTCGGATGGGGGATCGCCGGCGCTGCCGCGGCAACGCTGATCGGACAGGGGATCAGCATCATCGTCTGCGCCCTGAAACTGAAAACCATGAAGGAGATCCGCCTGGAAAAGGATGATCTGCGGATCCGCCCGGCGCTGTGCGGCAAACTGATGCTGCTGGGTCTGCCCATGGCCTTTCAGAACCTGATCATCGCGGTGGGCGGCGTGACGGTGCAGAGCGTGGTAAATGACTGCGGAGAGATCTTTATCGCCGGTTTTACCGCGACAAACAAACTGTACGGTCTGCTTGAGATCGCGGCGACCTCCTACGGCTATGCCATGGTGACCTATGTGGGGCAGAACCTGGGCGCCGGAAGGGGAGACCGCCTGAAGCGGGGCCTGCGGGATATGCTGGGGGTGTCGATCGGGACAGCGGTGCTGATCGGCAGCCTGATGGTGATCCTGGGACAGGAGATCCTGAAGCTGTTCCTCGATGTGAATCAGACGGGCGCGGACGAGGCGCTGCGTATCGGGTATCGTTATCTGTGCGTGATGAGCATTCCGCTGCCGGTGCTGTATCTGCTTTATATCTTCCGTTCTTTCATACAGGGCGTAGGCAACACATGGGTGCCGATGCTGAGCGGCGTGAGCGAGCTGGTGATGCGTACCGGCGCGGCTTTCCTGCTGCCCGTGCTTTTCGGCAAGGAAAATATCGTGTTCGCGGAGCCGCTGGCCTGGATCGGCGCGGATATCGTGCTGATCACGGCATTTTTAATCATGAGAAGAAGGGTGTTCGCGATCGATAAGGCCCCTGAAAGCGCGGCAGGAGCAGACGGGGCATCGTGACAGGAAGGCAAATAAAAAAGGGCTCATCAGAGCCCGAAATGTGAATCAGAACGGCGTATTACGGCAAGGCAAAAGCAATGACGGGCTGCCGCTTCAATCCTTGTTCAGAATGCGTGAAAAACCAAATTTGCCGATGGCTTTCGCCGCCACCACGATCAGAGCGAACCAGAAGATGGCGAAGAGATAGCGCAGCATGGAATTATCGATCATCTCGGCCAGTTTGACATAAAAATAACCCATGCCGCCAAGGCAGGCCAGCTCCAGCAATACAAGCAGGAAAAAGAGCAGGATGGTTTTGATTACAGACCACAGCGTGTTCAATGCGGTTGCTCCTGTCACAGAATGATTTTTACGGTCTTGATGCGGGCTTCACCGGAGATGAAGTCCCTGTCTTTTATATCATTCGATCAAAGCCTCTGTTTTCCTTTTCCGACGCGCATGCTGCAAGGCTCAGAATTTTAAAGAAATCGTGAAAAAAGTGATCGCTGTAAAGGAAAATTACTTGACAAGGAACACGGGATGTGTATAATATACCTGTTGTCAAGGAATTTACCTTGACACAGGAGGCGTAAAAGGTGCAGGAGACGACGGTACAGCGAAAGATGACGCTCTGTTTTCTCAAGTCCTTTTACGGCGAGATGCTCACCGAAAAGGAACGCGAAGCCGCGGAGCTTTATCTGGATGAGGATCTTTCTCTGGCGGAGATCGCGGAGCAGCTGCAGGTCACCCGGCAGGGTGTGCACGATACGCTGAACCGTGCCTTCCTCAAGCTGGAGGAATATGAAAGAAAGCTGGGTCTGGCGGAAAGGTTCGATCTGATCCGCAGCCGTATGACAAGGCTGGGGGAGGCGCTGGCCAAAGTGACCCCCACGCGGGAGACACAGCCGGAATATGAAAAAGCCGCCCTTCTGCTGAAGGAACTCATCGAAGCGGAAGAGCAATAAGGGGCGCGGTCCCCGATAAAGGAGTATTCAATGGCCTTTGAAGGTTTGACAGAAAAACTGCAAAACGCCTTTAAGAAGCTGACCGGGCGCGGCAAGCTGAGCGAGCAGAACATCAAGGACGCGATGCGTGAAGTGCGTATGGCGCTGCTTGAGGCCGATGTCAACTACATGGTGGTCAAGGATTTCATCAAAAAGGTGACCGATAAATGTGTCGGCACCGAGATCCTCTCCACGCTGAATGCCGGTCAGCAGGTGATCAAGATCGTCAACGAGGAAATGACCGAGTTGATGGGCGGCAGCAATGCCAAGCTCACCTGGTCCTCCTCGGTTCCCACCATCTATATGCTCTGCGGTCTGCAGGGCGCCGGTAAAACCACCATGGCCGGTAAGCTGGCCGCTTACCTGACCAAGCAGGGCAAGAAGCCCATGCTCGCCGCGTGCGATATCTATCGCCCTGCCGCCATCAAGCAGCTGCAGGTGGTGGGTCAGCAGGTCAATGTGCCCGTGTTCGAGAAGGGCACGCAGGATCCGGTCAAGACCAGTCTTGAAGCCATCGAATACGCCCGCTACTACGGGCGCGATGTGCTGATCATCGATACCGCCGGCCGTCTGCATGTGGATGAAGCCCTGATGGACGAGCTGAAGAACATCAAGGCTGCTGTCAAACCGCAGGAGATCCTGCTGGTCGTGGATGCCATGACCGGTCAGGATGCCGTCAATGTGGCGAAGAGCTTCGATGAAAAGCTCGCCATCGACGGTGTGATCATCACCAAGCTGGACGGCGATACCCGCGGCGGCGCCGCGCTGTCTGTCCGCGCTGTTACCGGCAAGCCCATCAAGTTCTCCGGTATCGGCGAAAAGCTCGGCGATCTGGAGCCCTTCTATCCCGATCGTATGGCCAGCCGTATCCTCGGCATGGGCGATGTGCTGACCCTGATCGAAAAGGCCGCGGAAGCCGCTGATCAGAAGGTGCTCGAAAAGCTCTCCAAGGAGAAGAAGGGCCCTGCCGATCTCGATCTGGATGACTTCCTGCAGCAGATGCGGCAGATGAAGAAAATGGGTTCCCTGTCCGGCATTCTGGGCATGCTGCCCGGCGTCGGCAGCAAGCTGAAGGATGTGGAGATCGATGAAAACGCGCTGAAGAAGCCCGAAGCCATCATCTGCTCCATGACCTTAAAAGAACGCCGCCATCCCGAGATCCTCAACGCTTCCCGCCGCAAGCGCATTGCCGCCGGCGCGGGCGTACAGGTGCAGGATGTCAATCAGCTGATCCGTCAGTTTGAACAGTCCCGTCAGATGATGAAACAGATGATGGGGAACAAGAAGGGCATGATGCGCAAACTGCGCGGCATGAACCTGCCCGGCATGAAGTGATTGCCGTAACCGATGATGACAGGCGTAGCTGATCCCGATTCAGAAAACGCTTTGCATACACAAACATTTTATTTATTGGAGGAATACTGCAATGGTTAAGATCCGTCTGAAGAGAATGGGCATGAAGAAGCATCCTTTCTACCGTGTTGTCGTGGCTGACATCAACAGCCCCCGCGATGGCCGTTTCATCGAAGAGATCGGCTACTATGATCCTATGAAGAAGCCCGCCGAGATCAAGATCGACAACGAAAAGGCTGTCAACTGGATGAAGAACGGCGCGCAGCCCACTGAAACCGTCCGCATCCTGCTGAAGAAGAGCGGCGCGATCGAAGGCTGAGGATGACGCAGATGCAGGAATTAGTCAAGTTCCTGGCGCAGTCTCTGGTAGAAAATCCAGACAAAGTGGTCGTCACGGAGACCGAAGGTCCTGAAGCCGTCATCATCGAACTGAATGTGGCAAGCGAGGACATGGGCAAGGTCATTGGCAAGAACGGCCGTATCGCGAAAGCGATCCGCACAGTTGTGAAAGCCGCGACTGTCAAATCCGGTAAGCCTGTCTTTGTAGAGATCCAGTAACGGCGCCTTATCAGGCGGTATGCTGAAAAAGCGTACCGCCTGTTTTTATATGTGTTTGACGGCTTGTGAAACGGATTTTGATTGCGGAATGAATATAAACGCGTTATACTGTTTATGCCGCCGTTTTTTGCCGCGTATCATACCGATTCGCTTCTCTTTACGTTTTTACGCATTAAGGAAAAACGCCTTAAGGAAAAACGCTTTAAGGAAAAACGGCTGTTGCTTCAACCGCGATATGATCATCTGTTTTTTAAGGAGACCGAACATGAATGAGAATCAGAAAAAGAAAGTGAAGAGCGTCCCGAAGCGTATACTGCGTGTGATCGCGCTGATCGTGGCCGTCATCCTTCTCGCTGTACTGGGCTATGTGGCCTATGTGCTCATCGATTATCACCGTCTGGGGAATATGCCGCTTTAGGTGAATGTACCGGCAGACGCGGCTGAGCAGGTGATGAAGACCGGCGAGGTATACAGGGCTTTCACATGGAATATCGGCTTTGGCGCGTATACGGCTGATTATGATTTCTTTATGGACGGCGGAAATCAGAGCCGCGCGGTCAAAGACAGACTGGAGCCCAATCTGCGCACCATCGCGGCCCTTTCCGCCGCTGAAAAGGCGGATCTTTATCTCTTTGAGGAAGTGGATATCGGCGGTACCCGCACGTGGAATGTGAATGAGGTGCCGTATCTGACCGGGGCGCTGCCGAAATACAATTCTGTGTTCGCGCAGAATTATGATTCTCCCTATCTGATGGTGCCTCCGCTGGATCCGCACGGCGCCAATCGCTCCGGTATGCTCACGCTCTCGCGGTTTGATATCATCGGCGCGGAGCGCGTGGAGCTTCCTGTGGAAAACGGCCTTACCAAACTGCTGGATCTGGACCGCTGCTATGCCAAGACCCGTGTGAAGGTAGAAAACGACCGTGAACTGATCCTCTACACCTTCCATCTTTCGGCTTATACCTCGGACGGCGCGGTCTCGCTGCAGCAGCTGCAGCTGCTCCTGAAGGATATGCAGACTGAATATGAAAAGGGCAATTACTGCCTGGCCGGCGGTGATTTTAACAAAGATATTCTGGGCAACAGCAGCGAGGTGTTCGCGACACATGAGGTGCGGACCTGGGCGCAGCCGTTACCGGAAAACCTGTTTGACGGTACCAATATGAAGCTGATCGATCCGGGGACGGACGCTCCCACCTGCCGCAATCCGGACAGCGCGTATCATGAAGGTCAGTTCGTTGTCACGGTGGATGGGTTTATCGTGTCGGATAACATTCAGGCTTTGGAGTGCCGCGTGGAGAAGACCGGTTTCGCCTACTCCGATCATGAACCGGTTCTGATGCGTTTCATGCTTCAGTGATTTCAGGGGGCTGTCAGCCCCCTTTTTTGATATTTGTTTATGTTTTCTGAGAAAGGATGAGGAAGATGGACATTCGCCCGATGCGCCCGGAGGACCGCGAAACTGTGCTTGAAATGATGAGGGATTTTTACGCTTCCCCGGCCATGATCGTAAACGGAGGGGAAGCCGTGTACCGGCGCAATATCGAGGCCTGTCTCGATGAATCTTTTCCCTTCGCATAGGGGTGGTTGTTCACGGATAATCAGATCCCGTGCGGGTACAGTATTCTGGCGCGTTCCTATTCCGCGGAGTACGGCATGCCCTGCGTCTGGGTAGAGGATCTGTATTTCAGAAAGGAATACCGCGGCAGGGGATACGCTGACCGGTTCTTTGCGTATCTCAAAAAGCAATGGCAGGATCGTCCTGTGCGTTTCCGGCTGGAGGTCGAGCAGGAGAACGCGCATGCCTGCCATGTGTACCGCAAAAATGGATGGAAAGCGATCGGTTATCTGCCGCTGGAAGATCTCTCTGAGGCCGGGAAACTTTTAATGGAAACATATATGAATAATCCAATGCAAAATTGATGTTAAATTTCAATAAAATGCATAATATGCAGGATAAATGCAGGAAGATGGCGGAAATGTGATGTTTTCCGCCGTTTTTTATAAAAAAATGCAATTTGGGGTTTACAAAACTTACCTAATCTGTTATATTTAGTTTAAGTAGGCTTTGTGCCGGAGAGGATGTGGAAAAAATGCCGGAAGAGAACCGACAGAAAATCAAGCTTCTGAAGCTGATGGAACTGCTGACACGTGAATCCGATGAGAAACATCCTCTTACCACGGCGCGGATCTGTGAATATTTGCGAGGGATGGGCATCAGCTGCGACCGCCGTACCCTGACCCGTGATATTCTGGTTCTGAATGAGTATAATTACGATGTCCGCTTCGTGATGTGCGGTCATGAAAAGGGCTACTATGTGCAGCACGGCAACTTCAATGAAGCTGAGCTGCGCATGCTGATGGATACGGTGCAGGCGGCTAACTTCCTTCCGGAGGAGGAGACCGCGGCGCTGCTCCATAAGCTTTCGGGTCTCACCAGCCTCTATCGCGGAAGAGACCGGCTTAAGAGCCTTGTGCTGTTCAATAACCGTAAACACAATAATCATTCCGTCCTCGGCAATATCCATCAGCTGGAGGACGCGCTGCGTACCGGGTGCAGGGTCTCGTTCCGTTATTTTGATCTGAACGAGAAGCATGAGCGTGTTTACCGCCGCGAAGGCCGCGAATATAAAATGATCCCCGCCGCGCTGGTGTACTGTGATGATTTCTATTATCTTGTCACCTACAGCCACCATTATCACTCCACCACCAATTACCGTATCGATCGTATGGATAATGTGCAGGTGCTGACCGATGAAAAGGTGGAGCAGGAGACCGTTCAGGAGCTGCGCGGGCTGGATTTTGCGGGCTACACCAAAGAGGTTTTCCGCATGTTCGGCGGTGCTCCCAATGTGGTCAGGCTGCGCTTTGATAAGGAACTGCTGGGCAGCGTGTATGATCGCTTCGGGGAAGACCTGACAGTCAAAGCAGCGGATGACGGCAGGCTTGAGACCGCCGTCCGCATTCAGGTAAGCCCCACCTTCTACGGATGGGTGTTCCAGTTCGGCAGCAAAATGCAGATCATGGGTCCTGCCAGGGTGGTCAGCCGCTTCAAGGAACTGGCCGCCGGTGTGCTGACCGGCCCGGAGGAAGCGCCGGAGGAGGAAGCCCCCTTCTGATCATTTTTCATCATCGTCTGTTATTTCAGGCCGCTCTATAGGATCCGAGCGGTCTTTTTTATGTGATCGGTCACCACCGGACGCCCCTGCAAGGTTGACAGGGGAAGCGGGAGGATGATAAAATAACTTGTCACGGCATACCTGAAATGCCGTATACCGGAAAGGCAATGTATGTTTACAGATATCCATAATCACATCATTTACGGTGTGGATGACGGCGCGAGCAGGCGGGAGGAGACTTTCTCCATGATCGATGAGGCCGTCCGTGACGGGGTCAATACCATCATTTCCACACCGCATGTCACCCCCGGAGAGCATGAATTCCATGATGACCTTTACGAGCGTCATTTCGGGATCGCGCAGGATTATATCCGCGAGAAGGGGTACGATCTCAGGCTCTTTCAGGGCGCGGAGATCCTCTTCACTCCTTACACGGTGCGTATGCTGCGTGAAAAGCGTGTGCGCACACTGGCGGAAAGCCGTTATGTGCTGCTTTAGTTTTCTCCGACGGATTCGTATGATCATCTTGTCGAGGCGGCCCGTACCGTGGGCAATGCCGGTTTTGAGGTCATTTTCGCGCATATCGAGCGCTATGATTGCCTGTATAAGCATTATGACCGCATCAGCGAGCTGAAGGATGATTACAATGTTCTGATGCAGATGAACGCGCGCACGGTATTCCGCAAGCAGGGGATGTTCCGTCAGAAGTTCATCAATAATCTGCTGCAGGACGGCTATATCGATCTGATCGCGACGGATACGCATCATATGCCGGAGCGGCAGACCTGCATGACCGAAGCCTACACGCGCCTGAAGGAACTGGTGGGCGAGGAACAGGCCGATCTGCTGACAAATGGCAATCAGAAAATGATCCTGGGATAAAGTGAAAGGAAGCATATCATTATGAAAGAGTGGATTCTGGCGATCCTGCGCGGCGCGGTGATCGGTCTGGCCAATGTGATCCCCGGTGTATCCGGCGGCACGATGATGGTCAGTATGGGCATTTATGACACCCTGCTTTATTGCATCAATCATCTGTTCAAGCAGTTCAAGAAGTGTGTAATGACGCTTCTTCCTTATGCCATCGGTCTTGTGGTCGCCATCCTGGTGGGGGCCAAGGTCCTGAAGGGCGCGTTTGAAAGCGAGATCTTCAAGCTGCCGACCAACACCTTGTTCATCGGTCTCATTCTGGGCAGTCTGCCGTTCATCCTGAAGGAGATGAAAGGGCTCAAGGCCAATAAGATCATCGCGGGCATCGTTTTCCTGGCGTTTTTCGCGCTGGTAGTGGGTCTCCGCCTGATCCAGAAGGAAAATATCCTTGAGAATTTCACCCTGAATGTGTGGGAGATCCTCAAGCTCTTCCTGCTGGGCGCCATGGCCAGCGCGGCAATGGTGGTGCCGGGTGTGAGCGGCAGTATGCTGCTCAAGACCTTTGGTTATTATGATGTTGTGGTCACGCAGGGCGTTTCCGGCCTGATGGAAGGTGTTGCCGCCGGCAACTGGAGCCTTGTGCTGGAAAAGGCGGGCGTCCTCATTCCCTTCGCGGTCGGCATCGTGGTGGGCATTTTCGCCATTGCCAAGCTGATCGAGATGCTCTTCAAAAAGTGGAAGTTCTATACCTACTGCGGCATTCTGGGCATGGTGGTCGCGTCGCCTGTGGTCATCCTGATGGACGGCGGCCTGTATACCAACATGGCGTGGTATGTGATCGTCCTCAGTGTCGTGTTCCTGGCCGCCGGTGTGTGGATCGCCGTTCTGTTCGGTGAAAAGCCGCCGGTCGATGTGAATGCTGAAAAGCATTGATCCTTGCCGCTTGAGTCAGGGCAAAGACATCAAACAGAAACAGTCTCCGGAGCGTTTTCCGGAGGCTGTTTTGTGTTTTCGGAAGCATGAAAATCACACTTGCCGAGGAGGCATAAAATGTATACAAGATATTGTTATCAAATCCGAAGGTTTGCTTTATTGTATACATTAATTTGTGTTAAAAGGCGAACAATCAACCCAAAAAACACTTGATTTTTAGGCGGATCATCTGTATAATTTGTGCTTAATAAAGGCCTTTCCGGGCATGAACCGCGGCTTTTGCAAGGAGGAGACTCAATGGCAATTTTCTACGAAGAACCTTCCCGTACATTCAGTGAATATCTGCTGATCCCCGGTTATACCGGTCCCGATAATATCCCTGCCAATGTGTCGCTGAAGACACCGCTCGTCAAGTTCAGGAAGGGTGAGGAATCCGCCATCACCATGAACATCCCCATGGTCTCCGCGATCATGCAGAGCGTCTCCGATGACAAGCTGGCCATCGCTCTGGCGAAGGAGGGCGGCGTTTCTTTCATCTACGGCAGCCAGAGCATCCAGAGCGAAGCTGAAATGGTTCGCCGTGTCAAGAACTACAAAGCCGGTTTCGTGGCCAGCGACAGCAACCTGAGCCCCGATGCCACGCTGGCGGATGTGCTGGCCATCAAGGAAAATACCGGTCACAGCACCATCGCCATCACCGAGGACGGCACGCAGAACGGCAAGCTGGTGGGTATCGTCACCAGCCGTGACTATCGTGTCAGCCGTATGGATACAGACACCAAGGTCAGCACCTTCATGACCCCCATCGAGAAGATGGTGACCGCTCCCGAAGGCACCAGCCTGAAGGAAGCCAACAACATCATCTGGGATCACAAGCTCAATGCTCTGCCCATCGTAGATAAAGAGGGCCGTCTTACCAGCTTCGTGTTCCGCAAGGACTACGATCAGCATAAGGAAAACCCCAATGAGCTGCTGGATGCCAACAAGCGCTATGTTGTTGGCGCCGGTATCAACAGCCGCGACTACGCGGAGCGTATCCCCGCCCTGCTGGATGCCGGTGTGGATGTGCTGTGCATCGACTCCTCCGAAGGCTATACTGTCTGGCAGGCCAAGACCATCGCGTGGGTGCGTGAGCACTATGGCGACACCGTGAAGATCGGCGCCGGCAACGTGGTCGACCGCGAAGGCTTCCTGTTCCTGGCGGAAGCGGGTGCCGACTTTGTGAAGATCGGTATCGGCGGCGGCTCCATCTGCATCACCCGTGAGACCAAGGGTATCGGCCGCGGACAGGCGACTTCCGTTATCGAAGTGGCCAAGGCTCGTGACGAATACTTCCAGAAGACCGGTGTTTACATCCCCATCTGTTCTGACGGCGGTATCGTGTACGACTACCACATCACCCTGGCGCTGGCCATGGGCGCAGATTTCTGCATGCTGGGCCGTTACTTCAGCCGTTTCGATGAAAGCCCCACCAACAAGGTCATGATCGGCGGCAACATCATGAAGGAATACTGGGGTGAAGGTTCCGCCCGTGCCCGCAACTGGCAGCGTTACGATCTGGGCGGCGCCGGCAAGCTGAGCTTTGAAGAGGGCGTGGACAGCTACGTTCCCTATGCCGGTTCCCTGCATGATAACGTGGGTGTCACCCTGAGCAAGGTGCGCAGCACCATGTGCAACTGCGGCGCGCTGACGATTCCCGAACTGCAGGATAAGGCCAAGCTGACCCTCGTGAGCAGCGTCTCCATCGTCGAAGGCGGCGCGCACGATGTTGTGCTGAAGGACAGCGTTTCCATGGTGGGCCGTTCCGGCAAATAACTTTCATAGCATCAATGATCAGGCTCCGGTGAGAACCGGGGCCTTTTTCAATACTCCGGTGGGATCCGGAGTCTTTTTATATACTTTATTATCAACAAAAAAGAAAACCCTTCTCAGACGAGAAGGGCGGTGATCATCGGTCTTTGGCACGTTTGGGCTTTCTGGAGCCTTTGACATGATGACGCAGGATGAACCACAGGATGAAGAGGATCTGCAGTACACCGGCGACGATATAAATGATGTAGAACCCCGGCAGCGGGCCGTTGACAAGGCAGGTGAGATGCAGCGATATGGCGCATCCCCACACCAGCAGGCTGACAGCCGCGCAGCGAACAGCGTTGGAACACCAGAGCCCCGCGAAGACGGTGGAAAGAATGCCGCACACCGGGATGGCATAAATAAAGCAAAGCCATTTGCCCCGAAGCGCTGGCGCTGACAATACGAGGATAAAGAAAACGACGGTCGCGACCAGCCATACGAGCCCTGTGGAAAGCAGAAATACGAGGGTATGCAGCTTTTTGCGCGCGGGGCGGGGGGCATCGGCGAGCAGATCCGAAACCGTGATGTGATAAAGCTCCGCGATCCTCTGCAGCACGTAAATGTCGGGAACGCCTTCAGCCCGCTCCCATTTGGAAATGGATTTATCGGAATAACTCAGCAGCTCGGCCAGTTCGGATTGCGTGTGTCCGGCTTCCCTGCGGTAGAATGACAGATTGCGCGCGATGTTTTCACGAAGTGTGGTTTCTTCCATGGGTCCCTCCTTGAAAAGTTCAATGCATTTTAGCATAAAAGGTGTTGTTTTGCAATGAATCGCACGCTCGCAAATTCATCTGTTCTGCTGATGTTTTTTTATGAGTTATCTGTCAAAAACACGCGCGCTGTGATAAAATGATTCAGCCGTATGCTCATAAGAGCATGGTCAAGGAGGTCATATGATTTTTCTGATTCTGGCGATCCTGAGCAGTACAGCGGTCTCTGTGGTCATGAGGCTCAGCGAAAAGCATATCAGGAGCAAGACCGGTATGCTGATGATGAACTATATCGTCTGCTCTGTTCTCGCTTTTGCGCTGATCCCTGCAAAGGAGAATCTGCCGCAGGTCTTTTCCGGGCAGAATAACGGTTCCTTCGCCTTATGGCTGGGATTGATCAATGGTTTTCTGTATCTTGTCAGCTTCATGCTGCTGCAGTGGAATGTCTCGCATAACGGTGTCGTGCTTTCGGCGCTGTTCATGAAGCTGGGGATCCTTGTTCCCATCGTTGTGGCTATGATCGTTTTCAGGGAAACACCGGGCGTACTACAGTGGGTCGGTATCGCGGCCGCGCTCGCGGCCATCCTGATCATGAATCTGGGCAAAGGGCAGAGCCTGGGAAAAGCCGCGCCGGGATTGATCGCGCTGCTGGTCATCGGCGGCGGCGGTGACGCGCTGTCAAAGGTCTATGAGCAGCTGGGCAACGCCGAATACAAGGATGCTTTCCTGCTGTTCACCTTTTTCTCCGCGCTGCTGCTCTGCACCCTGTTCTGGTTCATCCGTGACCGCCATTTCAGCATGAAGGACGCGCTTTTCGGTGTCCTGATCGGCGTTCCCAATTACCTGTCTGCGCGTTTCCTGCTTCATTCGCTGGAGAGCGTACCCGCGGTCGTTGCCTATCCCACCTACAGTGCTGCCACCATCATCCTGATCACCGGTGTGGGCGTACTGGCCTTTAAAGAAAAACTGAACAGCCGCAAGATCATCGGTCTGGTCATCATTCTGGCCGCGCTCGTGCTGCTGAATCTTTGATCGCGGAATTGTAAAAAACAAAAGAACATACATCTGAAAATCATCGCGGGAGACGCTGCCCGGCAGGCGCGTCTCCTGTTTTTTTTATCCGTGAGACCGCCGACCGTTCAATTTACAGTTGTCCATAAGATCCCGCCGCGAAAATCGCTTCTGTCATCACAGGTTCTCCAAACCCTTGAAAAATAAGAACTCTACTCTCAGTAGAGAACGCGGAAACAGGGGTAGAGAGCGATTCCTTGAGGGTAGGTTGCCGTTTGGAGCCTCCTGTGGTAGGGTTTTCGCAGTGAGGTGATGAACATGAATTGTGAAATGACGACCCTGCGCCCCTTGATCGTATCCGGTGACAAACTGAATTGTAAAAAAGAAAAGACCGCTTCTCCTGCAGGGATCCTTGCCGCCATGACCCGTGTGATCACAGTACCGCCTTTTATGGCCGCGGTGCTGGTAGGGACCATGCATCTGCTGAGCGGAGATTTCACTCTTTTTTCTTTAGCGCATTTCATTTTCTTTCTTTCCGTGCTGCCGCTGATGAGTTATCCCGTCTCCTGGATCGTGCCTTCGATCCGCAGGAAGGGGAGGGACGGTCAGCGCAAACTGGCGACGCTCGTTACGGTGATCGGTTATGTACTGCTGACGGTCTATTGCCTGATCGTGCGGTCTCCGTTAAGAGAGATGATCATCTGCATGACGTATCTTGGCAGCGGTATCATGACCGCTGTTCTCAGCTATGGCTTTCACTTTAAGAGCAGCGGTCACACCTGCGGGTTCTCCGGCCCCATTGCCATGCTGGCTTTCCGTGTCAGTCCGTGGAGCCTTCTGCTCTACGTACTCATCGTGCCGGTAGTCTGGAGCAGTATCCGCCTCAGACGACATACCCCCGCGCAGCTGCTGGTCGGCGCGCTGATCCCTGTGGTGATCATGACCGTGCTCATTCTCTGCTTTGGCTGAAACAGGATCAGAATCATTATTTGCAAAG
This sequence comes from uncultured Clostridia bacterium, assembly GCA_937907055.1. Classification (GTDB taxonomy): domain Bacteria; phylum Bacillota; class Clostridia; order Christensenellales; family Aristaeellaceae; genus ZC3RG03. The sequence goes on from CALCTW010000060.1 coordinate 29,426, forward strand.
CGCGCTTCCGGGCGCGTTTTTTTATTTTGCGCTCAGGCAAAAAACCTCCGCGGGACGGGGGATCTGCCTGTAACAGATAATTAATTGTCCAAATCTGAAAAGTGTGGTAATATAGAAATGTTCACCTCTGTGAACGTATAAACATTTACGCGAATATCCCGGGTTCCGGTCACAGTCATTTACGATAAACGTTCTGTAAGATCTCAAACACCTTATGCCGGTCATGTTTTCTGATGCCGGCATTCCACGGAGGAAACATGCGGATTGTCATTTTGGGCGAAGGCAAACTGGGCACCGCGCTCACAGGCCGCCTGATCGCTGAAAAGCATGATGTTGTGGTCATCGACCCCAATGAAAATGTACTGGCAAAAAATGAAGATGTACTGGACGCGCTCTTCATCAAGGGCAGCGGTGTCAATGTGGAATCGCTGAATGAAGCGAATATCAAAAAGGCGGATGTGGTCATTGCCACTACGCAGAGCGATGAGACCAACATGCTCAGCTGCCTGACAGCCAAGAAGCTGGGGGCCTCTTATGCCATCGCGCGTATCCGCGATCCGCAGTATCTTCCCAGCCTTTCCTTCCTTCAGAAGGAACTTGGCATCGATTATCCTGTCAATCCGGAACGCGCTACCGCAAGGGAGATCAGCCGTATGCTGCGTTTCCCGTTTGCCGATAATATCGAGACCTTCGCGCGCGGACGCGTGGAGATGATGGACTTTAAAGCCACCGAGAACGATCCGCTCGTCAATATTCCGCTGAAGGATATCTATTCGCGCAATCGCACGCTGCCGCAGGTGCTGATCTGCGCGGTGGAGCACGAAGGGCAGTGCATCATTCCGAAGGGTGATTTCATCATCCGTCCCGGCGATCAGGTGCATGTGATGGCGGACGTTGCCGATATCACCCAGTTCTTCAAGGCGCTCGGCAAGGATACCGGGCGTGTCCGTAACGTGATGATCATGGGCGGCAGCCGCATCAGCTATTATCTGGCGGATATGCTGCTGAATATGAATATCGGTGTCACCATCATCGAGATCGATGAAAAGAAGGCGCGCACGCTGGCGGAGGAACTGCCCAAGGCCTCTGTCATTCAGGGAGACGGTACCGATCAGGAACTCCTCCTCAGCGAAGGCATGCCGGATATGGATGCCTTTATCACGCTTTCAGGCCGTGATGAGGATAATCTGATGAGCGGCCTGTATGCCGCCCAGATGGGCGTCAAAAAGGTGATCGTGAAAAACAATCACAGCAGCTACGGCGCGATGATCGGCAAGCTCGGTCTGAGCAGCATGGTGAATCCGCAGACCATTACCTGCAACAGCATCATGCGTACTGTCCGCGCGCGCGACCGCCGCGCCAACAGCACCGTGCAGCGCATGTACCGCCTCATGAACGGCGGCGCGGAAGCGCTGGAATTTATCGCCGACACGAAAGCCGCCTATCTGCATACGCCGCTCCGCGATCTGCAGGTGGCGGATGACTGTCTGATCGGTGTCATCGTGCGTGATAATACCGTCCTGATCCCCTTCGGTAATGATACGATCGAGCCCGGTGATCATGTGATGGTCATCAGCAAAGAGGAAGGATTGAGCTCGCTTGATCAGGTGCTGAGCAAGAAGAGCATGCTATGAACAAAAGGCTTGTATTAAAGCTGCTGGGCGGTCTGACCGCGCTGGAGGGCCTCTTCATGCTCCCGGCCGTCCTGGTGGCGCTGCTGTATGGGGAGGATTGCATTGCTTTCCTCTACACCATGGGCATCACACTGGTGCTGGGGGTGCCCATTTGGATGTGCGCTGATCCGGGCGCGAAAAACCTGAATGCCAAGGACGGTCTGGCTGTGGCCGGGATCAGCTGGATCCTCATGTCCTTCTTCGGCTGTCTGCCGTTCGTTTTTTCAGGCGAGATCCCAAGTCTGATCGATGCCTATTTTGAGACTGTCAGCGGCTTTACCACCACCGGCGCTTCCATCCTGACCGATGTGGAATGCATGTCGCGTTCCATCCTGCTCTGGCGCAGCTTCACCCACTGGATCGGCGGTATGGGCGTTCTGGTCCTCACGCTGGCGCTGCTGCCCAAGGTAACAGGCCGCACCTCGCATCTGGCGCGCGCCGAGAGCCCCGGACCTGTTTTCAGCAAACTGGCGCCCAAGATGGGCGATACAGCCAAGATCCTGTATCTCATCTATGCCGCGCTCACGGTTCTTGAACTGATCTGCCTTCTCATTGCGGGCATGGAGCCTTATGACGCGGTGATCCATACCTTCTCCACCGCCGGTACGGGCGGTTTCAGCTGCCGGAATTATTCTCTCGGCGCGTACGGGCCCGCGGTACAGTGGGTGACAGCCGTATTTATGATGCTTTTCGGTGTCAACTTCGCGGTTTATTTCCACCTGCTGCGGCGTGAATTCGGCGCCGTGGGGAAGAGCGAGGAACTGTGGGTCTATCTGGGCATCGTTCTGGTCAGCACCATGGCCATCACCGTCAATATCCTGCCTGTGTACGGCAATGACTTCGGAACGGCGGTCCGTCTGGCTTATTTCCAGGTCAATACCATCACGTCCACGACCGGCTTCAATACAGCGGACTTTAATGTCTGGCCGCAGTTTTCCAGGCTGCTGCTCGTCATGCTCATGGTCTTTGGCGCGTGCGGCGGCAGCACAGCGGGCGGTCTCAAGGTCAGCCGTCTGGTCATGCTGTTCAAGGCGGCGGTGCGTGAAGTGCGCCATATGATCAGCCCCCGCAAGGTGGCTGTGGTGCGTATGGAGGGGAAGACCGTGAAGGAGGAAACGCTTTCCTCCCTCGGCATCTATTTCTTTGTTTATTGTCTGCTGCTCATCATCGGTTCTGTCATTGTTTCTCTTGATCCCATTGAGGGGAATAACCTTACCACCTCCGTGACCACCACGCTCACCTGTATGGCCAATGTCGGCCCCGGTATGGGCAGCGTTGTCGGCCCGTGGGGCAATTTCAGCGGTTTCCAGCCCATCACAAAGATCGTATTGTCTTTGTATATGCTGGCAGGACGACTGGAATTCTACCCCATGCTGGTGCTCATCAGCCCGGCGCTCTGGCGTAAAAACTGAAAAGCGGAAGCGTCTGCCGCGGCAGGACAGCGATCCTGTGAAGGCACCGGTCACGCCGGTGCCTTTTTGTATTGTCTGATTCCCATAAATGTGTAAATAATCGGCAATCTCAGGCGCTTTTTGATAGACAAATCAAGATGGAATATGTTACAATGTAATTGTATAAATATGTCCGTAAAGTTGTATGGACATTGTTTCGGAGGACTGAAACATTATGGCTGAAAACAGATGCTTTGTATGCGGAAAACTGATCGGAAACGGCGGCGAGTACGGCCTGTGTGAAGAATGCGGCCGCAATGCCGCGTCGTTTGAAAAGACGGCGGACCGTATGGAAAGACTGCTGAAGGGAAAACAGGCGGGCGGAAGTGAAGACACTTTCACCAGGATGCAGGATCAGTATACGGCGATCCTGCAGTCGGACGCGAATAACGCCGGCGCGTACTGGGGAAGGCTGCTCAGCCGCTACGGTATCGAATATATCTATGATGAACAGAATCAGACCTATCATCCCGTCTTTTACCGCGCGGAGAAAGCACCGCTCGATCAGGACGCGGATTGCGTCAGCGCGCTCAAATTTTCTTCGGGTGAGGAACACGATTCCTACGCGAATGAAGCCGCGCATCTGACACGGATCCAGAAAGCGCTGCTTTCGGCCGCCGCGCCGGAGATCGGCATTTATATCACCTCCTGCAGCCCCGAAAAGGATGAAAACGGGGAAGAAAACGCCACGCTGAAGAACGCCCGTATGCTGTACGCGCTGCTGAAGGAAGCAGGGTACAGTGTATTCATGGCCAATGACGTTCTGTAGGCGGATGAGACCGCCCGTGAAGCCGCTGTGTATCACGCGCTGCAGAAGGCCACGCTGATGCTGGTCGTTGCCACTGAGAAAAAGGATTTTGATTACTGGATGTGCCATGCGGAATGCAAGCGTTTCATCGCTTACAGCAAGGAAAACAGCCGCTGCACGCTTTTTGTCATGTGCCGCAATCTCATGCCTTCCGCGCTGCCTCAGGAAATGCAGAACATGCAGTATTTCAACATGAACCACTTTGGCTTCAAGGATCGCTTCCTCACGGCTGTCGGTGAAGTGATGGGCGTGAAGGCCAAGGACGTCGCGGGAGACCATGGTTTTGGCATCAGTCTGCCCAAAGCCGCCGTGGAGGAAAAGCCTGTCCGCCGTGACATGGCTGCCGTGCTGCGGGCCGCGAACGAAGAAGCAGCCGAAGAAACTCCCGCGCGTGTGCCGGAGTATATTCCTGAAGACGCGTCTGCGGATATTCCCGCGCCTGTTGTACAGCCCGAGGAACCGTCCGTTCCTGCGCCCGCTCCTGCTGTGCGCTTTGAGGAACCGTCCGTTTCCGCGCCTGCTCCCGCTGCGCGCTTTGAGGAACCGTCCGTTCCCGCGCCTGCTCCTGCCGCGCGCTTTGAGGAACCGTCTGTTCCCGCGCCTGCTCCTGCTGTGCGCTTTGAGGAACCGTCTGCTTCCGCGGCAGTTCCTTCGGGACGTGAAAATTTCGAGAGGCTGAATAATCCGGTCGACGCCATGTTCTTCTGCCTCGAGCAGGGCGATTTTGATACGGCAGAAGGCTACAGCAATATGCTCCTTCAGCAGGATCGCTTCTGTTCCGCGGCTTATGTCGCCAAGCTGATGATCTCCCGCGGGGTCACCCGGAAGGCAGATCTGTCCAAGGGAACGATTTCGATGGCGGATGATATCAATTACGCGAAGGCTGTCCGTTACGCGGCTGAGAATGAGCGTCAGGAACTGCTGGGTTATGAACACGCCATCAACCGCCGTCTGATGGAAGAGGAACAGCGTACGCGCGGCCATGTTGTCATTGGCGGCGCATCCGCTGATAAGCACGAGGCGCAGGCCCCCAATGTGAAGGCGCAGACTGCAGAGACCTCAGCGGAAGCGCCGATTCAGCCTCTGAAGCGGGCTGCCAAGCCTGCCAAGGCTGCCCGTCCCGCGCAGCAGTCTGCCGCGCGGGAAACCGCGCCGGTTGCCGCTTCTGCTACGGAAACCGCGCCTTCTGCCGATGAGGTGCCGGAGGATAACGCTTCCTCCAAGATGCCGAAGGTTCTGCTGGGTGTTGCCGCGGCGCTTCTGGTCGCGGGCGGCGCGCTGGTCTTCAGCGGCGGAAACGGAAATGCCAAAAAGCTCGATATGGCGCAGGAATACCGCGCGGCGGGCAATTATGAACAGGCGATCGAACTGCTTTCCCAGATCGACCGCAAGAATGACGATATCGCGGGTGAGCTTGCGCTCAATCGCTATCTCCGCGCCTGTGAACTTCAAAGCGCCGGGGATAAGGCTGCCGCTGCCGCGATCTTTGAAGACCTGGGCGATATGAATGACAGCGCCGCGCGCGCTGTCCAGTGCCGTGCCGATCTTCTGTTCGATCAGGGCGATCTGGAAGGCGCTTACCGTCTCTATGCCGGTCTGACGGCGGATTATCAGACCCACGCGGCGGATTATCTTCAGATCGTAGCGCAGGCGGACGCGCTGCTTGAAAACGGTGATCTGGATGCTGCCCGCGCGGCTTACGCGAAGGTCAGCTTCCTGCCGGGCGCGGATGACCGTATCAATGAATGCGCTTATCGTGCTGCTGAAAAGCAGCAGGCAGCAGGCGAACTGGATGCCGCGGCCGCGGCTTTCGGTCAGCTGGATGGCTATAAGGACAGCGCGGCCCGGAAAGAGGCCTGTCTGTATCAGGCGGGTCAGAACAAACTGGTTGCGGATGATCTGGTCTCTGCCAAGGCGTATTTTTCTCTCCTGCCCGATAATATGCAGGCCAAGACCATGCTCATTGCCATCGAAGCCTACGATAAAGCAAATCAGCAGATGGCAAACGGCGATCTGCTGGGCGCGATGAATGCCTTCCGTCAGCTGGGCGATTTCTCTCAGGCCGCGTCCAAGGCGGCTCAGTGCGGGCAGACCCTGTATGACGCGGCAGCCGCGGCCTATGACGCCGGTCATGTGCAGAGCGCCTATGATTCCTTCCTGCAGCTGAGCGGCTTCAGCGACGCGGCGGAACGCGCTTCCGCCATCAGCGGCGCGTATGCTGCCGCGCAGGTCATGGTGGACGCGGAGGATCTGGACGGTGCCATCGCGGCTTACCAACAGCTGGGCGATTATGCCGATGCTCAGGATCGTGTCGTTCGCTGCCGCTACGCGCGCGCGGAAAAGGCAGTCGCGAACGCGGATTATGAAACCGCCGCGGCGGATTATGCCGCTCTGGCTGCTGCCGGATATGATGTACAGAATGAACTGAACCTGATGACCCGTTCTGCCGCGGACAGCGCGATGGCGCTTCAGGATTACGCCAAGGCGCTCAATTATTACAAGCGTCTGGAGCAAAGCGATGATGTTCGCGCGCAGATCAGCCTGCTGGCGGATGAAGCCTTCGATGCCGGTGATTATGAGACCGCGGCGGACGCCTATACCATGACCGGTAATACCGAGAAACTGAATATCTCCCGTTACGCGATGGCAGATCGTCAGCTGTCAGCCGGTGAATACGACGCGGCGAAGCAGACATTCCTGCTGCTGGGTGATTTCAGCAACAGTGCCGACCGCGCGCTGGAATGCGATTACGACAAGGCCCTTGCCCTGAAGGATCAGGGCGAATACGCCGCTGCTGAAGCCATCCTGATTTCTCTTGGGGATTACGCTGACAGCGCGGAGCAGATCAGAGCATGCCGCTACGGTATGGCAGACGCGGCTCTGACTGCCGGTCAATATGAACAGGCGCTGGAGGCCTTCACCGCCCTTGGCGAATATGCGGACAGCGTTGATAAAGTACAGGTATGTCTGCTCAATATCGCTGATACGGCTTACGCGGCAGGGGAATGGGATAAGGCGGAAGCGCTGTACGCGCAGCTGACGGATGAAGCCATTGCCGCTGAAAAACTGACTGGCTGCCGGATGGCGCATGCCCGTGCCCTTCGCGACAGCGGTGATTATAGCGCCGCTGCTGAAAAGATCGCGGGGATCGATACTGCCGATGCCGTTGCTCTCCGTGACGAATGCAGTTATCTGAACGGCTCCGCGCTGCTGAACAGTGAACAGCCGGGCGATGCCGTGGCAATGTTCGAAGGTATTTCCGATGCTGCTTTGAAGGAAAAGGCAATGTGCGAAGCGGCCGCCGCCTTGAGCGCGCGGGGAGAGTGGCTGCGCGCGGCTGAAGTGCTGAGCGCGCAGACGGGCGAACAGGCTGCTGCTCAACTGAAGCAGCTGGCTTCTTCCGCCGCTGCGCAGGGCAAGGCCCCTGAGGCGGTGATGCTCTACGGCCTCATCGGCGATGAAGAGGCTGAGGAGGCGCTTGTCGGGCAGGCCGCTTTGACCGATGACGCCGCGATCCGCGCTGTCTATGACGGTTCTGAAACGCTCAGCTATGAGAACGTGCGGGAGACTCTGCAGGCCAATGCCGATCGTATCCACTATCTGCGCGCGCAGAATCTGCTTGCGAAGAATGATTATCAGGGCGCGCTGGCGATGCTGGAAACGTTGCCGGAAGGCTATGAGCACAGTGATGAAATGCTCATGGAATGCCGCTATCGTGTGGCGGCTGAAAAGATGGCAGCCGGTGATTATCAGGGTGCCTATCAGCTCTACAGCAGGATCACCGAGTATGATGATGTGGAACAGATCATTGCCGCCGATCCCATGCTGTCTGCTCTGGCGGAGGAGGACCGTGTGAAGGGTCCCTACCGTAAGGTGGGCAATGTGGTCACCTTCGGCTCCTATGAACAGGATGGTGTTCCCGGCGCGGAAGCGCTGCGCTGGATCGTGATCGGCTACGATGATGAAAAGGCAATACTGATGAGCGAAAGCGCTGTGGCGGCGCTGCCTTATAACAACAAGAATGCTGCTGTCACCTGGGAAGAAAGTTCCCTGCGCGCCTGGCTGAATCAGGAATTCTATCAGACCGCCTTCACGGACGCCGAAAAGAACGCGGTCGAGGTTGTGAGCAATCCTGAGGAAGCCTATTCCGGTAACGCCAAGGCGGGCAATACGACAGAAGATCGTGTGTTCCTGCTCAGCGTTTCCGAGGCGCGGGCACTGCCGGCGGAGAACAGCATAAAGCTCTGCCCTGTAACGCCTGTCGCTGCCGCGCAGGGCGTATACGCGGAAAACGGGATCACCTGGTGGTGGCTGCGCGGGCCCGGCGGTGATAATAAGCAGGCTGCCAAGGTGTCTGTATCCGGTAATGTTGACCGCAACGGCAGCAAGGTGACCACGCTGTGCGGCGTTCGTCCTGTGATCTGCGTCCGCATCGATCAGATTCCCGAAATGGAATAACGGCAGGAGGCATCGATGGGTATGCTCAAAGACAAAGTTCCAAAGAAGTACCGCTGGATCTTCCCGACCCTGATCATCTGTGCCCTGTTTGTGATCTACTTTACGGGGATCCTGAAAACGCTCGGCACCTTCATCGGCTACTTTGTGCCGCTGATCACAGGCGCCTGTGTCGCTTACATCATGAATATCCCCATGAAAGCGCTTGACCGGGTAATTTTCCCGCGCGCGAAAGATCCGAGGGCGCTGAAACTGAAGAAAGTCTTTCTGGTCACGCTCACGTTCCTGCTGATCCTGGCCTTTATCATCTTTTTGATCTATCTGGTCGTGCCTTCCCTGCAGAACACAGTCAAGGTCTTCATCAAGTATCTGCCTTCTGTGTTCGATAAGTTCAAGGCCTGGGTCGAAACCAACCGTAACTGGTTCCCGGATTTCGCGGATTCTGTGGCCGCGTACAAGCTGGATGTCAATGAACTGGTCAATCTCTTCACCGGCTTTGTCACCAACGACACCGGCAGTATGATCAGTTCCACCTTCTCAGTCATCACCAACACAGTATCCGGCATCTATAACGTGCTGATGTCTTCGATCTTCGCGCTCTATGTCCTTTACAACAAGAAGACACTCAGCCGCCAGTTCCGCCGTATCTTCTGTGCCTACGCTCCGTCAAGCATTCACGCCAAGGTGGATGTTACGCTCGTCACGGCCAATAAATGCTTCTCCGCCTTCATCGGCGGCCAGTGCGTACAGGCGATTATTCTCGGTATCCTGTGTGTGCTGCTCATGAGCATTTTCGGCTTCCCAGAACCTGTCATGATCGGCGTTTTCGTGGGTGCAACCTCCGTGATCCCGCTGCTGGGCAGCTATCTCGGTTCCGCGGTGGGTATCCTCATCGTCACGGCCATCGCGCCGCAGATGGCGCTCTGGTACGCGCTGTTCATCCTGATCCTCCAGCAGTTTGTCGCCAGCGTGATCTATCCCAAGGTCGTGGGTCGTTCCACCGGTCTTCCCGGCATGTGGGTGCTTGCCGGCGTTCTGGTGGGCGGTGCCATGGCCGGTATCGTGGGCATGATCATCGGTGTGCCGATCACCGCCACGCTGTATCAGCTTCTTCGCGCGGATGTGGCGCGCAGGGAAAAGAACGTGTCTCAGCCGAAGGAAAGCGTGAAGGACACAGACGAAGCGGAAACGCTTTCTGAGCAGGTTCCCGGTTCAGCAGACGACGCGCCGTCGGAAAAGCCTGTCAAACAGGAATCGATCAAGCCGCTGATGAAAAGGGCACACGCCAACGCGACCGCGAAAAAGCCTGTGAGTAAGAAAAAAAGATAATAAAGCCGCGCCGCGCAAAGGGACAAAAGCAGAAACGGTATTCATTCTGTCTTCTGCATGTGTGTCTTCTGATCCCAAACAGGATCTGCGATCACCTTTGCGCGGCGCGTCTTTTTATCCGTCGTTGTTTATCACAGCCGATCGATCTTTGCCGGAATATTGACATTGAATCATCACGCGAACTGTGGTATATTATTAACCGAACGATTAAGCAATAACCGAAAGGAGAACCCTGTCATGCAGAACATGAAAAAGATCATCAGTCTGCTGCTTGTTGTCGTCATGATGATGAGCATGACCGCCTTTGCCGCTGAAACGACAGCCGTTCCGGAACTCGCTGATGACGAGGCTGTGATCACCATCAACGGCAATGTTATTACCGGCGCGGATATCAAGGAGCGCTACGCTTATTACATCAACTACTATCAGGAAAAATATGATGTGACGAGGGCTGATATTCAGGCTTCCATCCGCAACATCGCCTGCAAAAGCGCGGTGCAGGATCTGGTCATGGGGTTCAAGATCGATGAACTGAACATCACCTTGGACGAGGATGAGATGAATAATGTCATAGCCGATAGTACATTGGTGTGGGATAGCGCGCTGAAGAGCCTGGCGCCCACCTTCGGCTACAGTGATGAAGCCACTGAAGAAGAGAAGCAGAACGCGATGAATGACGCGACCGCCTATCTGATCGCCGCGACCGCTACGGATCTGCAGGGCCTCATCGACAGCCAGGTCAAGACGGCCAGGCTCACAAAGCTTTATGATCAGATCACCGCTGAAATCGTCGTGGATCCTTCCGAGGTCGAAGCGGTGTATCAGCAGACCGCTGCCGCGCAGGCCGATCAGATCGAAAACAGTGTGTTCTACTACGAGCTCTATACGGCGTATGGCTATGAACTGTATAACATGCCTGCCGGCTATCGCGGGATCAAACAGATCCTTCTGGCCGTCGATGACGCGGTCCTGCAGGATTATCTGACAAAAAAAGAAGCCCTCACCAATGGTGAAGCGGGCGTAACACAGGAAGATGTCGATACCGCCGCTCAGGCTGTCATTGCAAGCGTGCAGGATGAGATCGATGATATCTACACCTCCTTCAATAACGGCACCGCCACTTTTGATCAGCTGATCGACAAGTACAATATCGATCCCGGCATGACCAGAGATCCCGCGAAGACCTATGGCTATAATGTGCACGCGGAGTCCATCATGTGGGATGAAGCCTTCACCAAAGCGGCCATGAGCATCGAGTCCATCGGCGGCATTTCCGAACCCTCTGTCGGTCAGTACGGCATCTACATCTGCTACTATCTGCGTGATGTTCCGGCCGGTGTTCAGCCGATCACGGAATCGGTCTATGCCTCCATCGAAGCGGATATCCGCAGCAGTAAGGCCGGAGAAGCGTTTGATCATAAGATCGAACAGTGGCTGTCGGAATACGATGTCGTCTACAGCGATTCCTATCATGCCTATGTCGGCAAATGATCCGGCCCGATCCTACTGAAGAGGTTCAGCGCCTGATTTTGTTCTTTTGCTTATGAAAAGGGACTGTTACAGATCATGAAGATATGTAGCAGCCCCTCTTTTTTATTTTCCAACGGCCTTTTTCAGCAAAGCAGTCAGTTCTGTTCGTACAGCGCCGTTTTTGACAGGATCACGGTCGATCTCCCACAGCTTTTTCAGTTCGATCGCGTGCTTCAGCTCTTCTTCCGTAATATGACCGTGCTTCACTTCGCTTCCAAGCCACTGCTCAAAGCTACCGATCCAGTCCTCGTCATATCCCACGTCTTCAGGGCAGCGCTCGATCTTCTCAAAGTCGAGCCGGTCGTAATACAGGCGGTAGTTCTTCGTTGTTTCCGTGTTTCCGCTTGCGATCATCACTTCAAATACCGGATCAATGGCCAGCATGCCGTAGCCGGCCAGTTTGCCGTGCTCGTTTTCCTCCACCAGATCCTTGTGCACGGTTCCGTGTACGATCTCGCAGATGAAATTCACCCAACGCGCGCCCAGCTTATGCACATGAAGCACCTTTGCTTCCAAATTGATGGGGCATTCCGCGATGCCGCAGGGCTTTACAAGGGTGGAAGGCAGCGGTGTGCAGCCCATCACATCGATCTCACTGATCCCCTTGGGCACAGGACAGCCGGCGATCCAGCTTTCGCGTACCATGTCATGACCGAAATAACTGATCACGCATTCCGGCACCTCGCGCAGATTGGCATAGCCCTGCTTGATTCCATCCTTCCAGCCGTTCCGGTCCAGATCCCATTCGTTTGCCTCGGCATGCAGATTGGACAGGGTGAAGGAAAAGAAATTATGCGCGATACAGGTGCCCATCGTCACGGGCGTTGTATTCATGTTTCCGTACTTATCACAGGTCGTCACAAAATACGCGATCTGCGGCGGCTGAATAAAGCGGTGGTGCAGACCGTTCAGCTGACCGTCAGAACAATCATAGTGTATATATTCCATTTCAGATCCCTCCATGAGCCTGTTGTTTGCGCGGTACCTTCTCCGCGTTCGCTTTCCTTTATCCTATCATATCGATCCTGCGAATAAAAGCAAAATCCAACCCAAATAATTGCATAAATCGTTTTCTGACGGGGATTTTCTTTACAAACGCGGCGATTTATGATATCTTAAATCCAAGTTAGAAAGATACCTTTCTTCATGCCGCGGCATGACGGAAGTACGTATTCAGACAAGGGGGATTTAGAAATGGCAAGGATCTACGCAACCACAAATCCCGCGGTCAGCGAACGCGAGATCAAAAATATGAACGCGGTACGCGCCATGGCCGCGCAGGGCATGGTGCTGCTGGAGAATGACGGCACGCTGCCCATCAAGGCAGACGGTCGCTGCATCGCGCTTTTCGGAAACGGCGCTCGCCGCACCATCAAGGGCGGAACCGGCTCCGGTGATGTTAATTCCCGTGTTGTTTACACCATTGAACAGGGGCTTGAGGAAGCCGGCTTCACGGTCGGTACCAAGGCCTGGATGGATCGCCATGATCAGGCCTGCGATGACAAACTGCAGGCGCACCACGCCTGGTTCAAAAAGCAGCTGGATGAAAAGGGCTTCTTCGATTTTCTGGATGCCATGGCAGATCCCTACACCGGTCTGGAAGTGCCGCTGATCACGGATGCCGATCTTGAAGGCACGGATCCCGCGGTCGCCATCTATGTCATTTCCCGCAATTCCGGCGAGGGTCTGGATCGCAAAGTCCGTCCCGGTGATTATGAACTGACGGACAATGAAAAGGCCAATATCACCTTCCTGACCGCGCACTACCGTTCTACTGTGGTCGTGCTGAATGTCGGCGGCGTGATCGATACCGCCTTCCTGCGCGCGCAGAAGGGCGTCGGCGCTGTCCTGCTCATGAGCCAGGCCGGCAATATCAGCGGCCTCGCGCTTGCGGATGTGCTGACAGGCAAGAGCGTTCCCTCCGGCCACCTCACCACCACCTGGGCCAGAGAATATACGGATTATCCCTCCGCCGGTACCTTCAGCTATATGAACGGCGATCTGGATGATGAATACTATCAGGAAGGCATCTTTGTCGGATACCGTTATTTCGATTCCTTCGGTGTCACACCTGCTTATCCCTTTGGCTTCGGCCGTTCTTATGCGTCCTTTGAAGTGGGCAGGGCAGCCGT
>CALCTW010000061.1 GCA_937907055.1 uncultured Clostridia bacterium
GGCCGCACACATAGCCCACACGCCAGCCGGTCATGGCAAACGCCTTGCTGAAGCCGTTGATGGTCAATGTGCGTTCAAACATGCCGGGGATCGCGGCAAAACTGGCATGCTGCCTGTCGCCGTAGGTCAGCTCGCTGTAGATCTCATCGCTGATCACCAGCAGATCCTTCTCCGCGATCACCTTGGCGATCGCCTCCAGATCCTCACGGCTCATGACAGCGCCGGTCGGGTTATTGGGGTAGGGCAGGATCAGCGCCTTGGTGCGGGGCGTGATCGCGGAACGGAGCGCTTCCGCGGTCAGGCGGAAGTCCGTCGCGTCTGTCGTCACCACGCTCACCGGCTCACCGCCGGCAAAGATGACGCTGGGAGAATAGCTGACATAACTGGGATCGGGCACCAGCACCTCATCTCCGGGCTCCACAATAGCGCGCAGGGCGATGTCGATGGCCTCGCTGGCGCCGACGGTGACCAGGATCTCGGTCGCGGGATCATAGGTCAGCTGACAGCGATCCTGCAGATACAGCGCGATCTCCCGGCGCAGCTCGATCGTGCCGCGGTTCGCGGTGTACTGGGTCTCCCCGTCAATGATGCTGTTGATCGCGGCATCCCGGATGTGATAGGGCGTCACAAAGTCCGGTTCACCGACACCCAGAGAGATCGTGTCCTTCATCGTGGCGGCGAGATCGAAAAACTTGCGGATCCCGCTCGGCGGCACAGCCGCGACACGCGCGTTCAGAAAACGGTCATAGTTCACGGGGTGATCACCAGCCGCTGATCGGCTCTCTCGCCCTCAAAGATCACGCCCTCTTCTTTATAGCGCTTCAGCACAAAGCTGGTGGAGGTACCCGTCACCAGCTCCAGCGCGGAAAGCTTTTCGGATACGAAAAGCGCCAGTTCCTTCAGCGTGCGCGCCTGCACCAGCACCAGCAGGTCATAGCTGCCGCTCATCAGGTAAACGCTCTTCACTTCTTCAAAACGGTAAATACGCTTCGCAACCGCGTCAAAGCCCATATCGCGCTGCGGCGTCACCTTCACCTCGATCATCGCTTCCACGCGTTCACGATCGGTCTTATCCCAGTTGATCGTCGGCGCGTAGCGCAGAATGACACGGTCTTTCTCCATCCGTTCGATGGATTCCGCCACCTGCTCCACGGTCGCCCCGGTCATCACCGCCAGTTTTTCCAGCGGCAGACGGCAATCGTCCTTCAGCAGGTCCAGCAGGTCATTATCCAGTTTCTGCATATGATATACTCCTTCCCGGCTCGTTGGTTCTCGAAAAAATATGTATACACTTTTATTTTACCACAATACGCGAAGAATGCAAGACCTGAAAGCCTTTGCCGCCTGTTTCCGGCATTTCGGCGCGATGCCGTTTCCGCGAAGGTTCAGTGCCGTCTTCTTTGATAAACAAAAACCTGCCGGATCCCCCGACAGGTTTTGCTTCACAGGCTGTATTTCGCGAAAGCCCCTTCAGGAGCAGCTCGCGCAGCCCTCCGGCGCGCGATGCTCCGCGATCTCCTCCTCGCGGACCGACGGCTGACCGATCCAGCCCATCGCCTGATCGATATCGAAGGTCATTTCGCCGTCATCCTTCACAAACAGCGGAATGCCGATGCCGCCGCGTTCCCGCGCGGGCGCGAACAGGGGCGCCTTGTCGCGGATCATCAGAAATTCCTTCAGATTGGCGGTGTTTTCGGTGATATCGATGTACTCGGCTTCAAAGCCGCGGCTTTCCTGAATGTGCCTGTAATTGCGGCAGTCGATGCAGATGGACGTTCCGTAAACCTTCATAGGATCATTCCTTTCTTTCGGGGCGCGGAAAAAACGCGCGTTATGATATTTTTTGTGTTTATCAAAAACGCCGCCTTCCTGTACAGAAAAGCGGCATGAAGATCAATCCTTGATCTGCGCGACACCGGTGTCGATGGCAGCCTGTTTGACGGCGGCGGCCACAGTCTCGGCCACGCGGCGGTCGAAAGCCTTGGGCATGATGTAATCCACCTTCAGCTCATCCTCGCTCATCCCGTCAGCTCCCTTTATGCAGGGATAAGCCTCACCGAAGGCAAAATGACACGATGCGTTTTCATCAAAAAGCGTGTTGTAGAAAAGGATCCCGGAGTTCGAGATAGGGGAGTGATACGGCACAAGGGCTACCTCGCCGAAAAACGCCGCGCCTTCGTCGACTTCCACCGTACGGCGGAGGATATCCTCGCCGGTCTCGGCGTGTATCTCTGTGATTTTTCCGCCTTTTAGCGTGAAGCGGAACCCGTCGATGAGGTTCCCGTTCAGCGACAGCGGCTTGCTCGCGGCTACCGTACCGTTCACGCCGTCACGCTTCGGGAGGGTAAATACCTCCTCCGTCGGGATATTAGCCGAAAAATACATTCCGTTTTTGCCGCATTTCTCAC
>CALCTW010000062.1 GCA_937907055.1 uncultured Clostridia bacterium
GACGGATGCCATCCTGGTCATTCTTATCCTCCCAGACCTTCGTCACGGTAACTTCAGTCTGTTCAGGCTTGTGGGTGTTGGTAATGGTCGTGCCTTTGATCTCAGTGGTATAGCCTTCCACTTCATTCTCGGTCACGGTGTAGATGATCACACTGCCGGATTCATTGGTCTTCGGCATATCTCTGAAGGTGACCTTCCAGGTGCCGTCCGCGCCCGCCATCACGGTCGCTTCATCCACCTGTTCGCCATCGGCCAGCAGCTGCACGGTAATGCTCTCCGGACGGATGCCGTCACGGTTGGCGTCATCGTTCCAGATCTTTTCAACTTCGATGTCGATCAGTTCAACATCCGGAGTATCCACACGGAAGACCGCGATATAAGTGGTTTCCTTGTAATGCTTGCCGTCCGTATGAACGTTCAGGTTGGCTTTCGCGATCTCATCGCTCAGAACCGCCTCGCCGGAGATCTTGGGGCCATAAGCCTTGCCGTATTCATCCGCCTTGTACCAACCGTCAAACACATAACCGGCATTGGCGGTCGCGGTACTGGTCAAAGGCTGGCCGGGGATGATATTTTCTCCGCCCTTCGTCAGCGCAGCATAGATCGTATCATCGCTGCGGCTGACAACACCTTTGGCGGTATCTTCGCTCACATAATGCACATAGGTCTTTGTCCAGGCGTAATACTCAATATCGCAGTCCGTCATGCCGAACGTGGTACCGGGTGTGCCGGGCACGTAACTGTCGGTGCTGGGATAGAGCGCGGTAGCATGAACTTCTGTGCCGCCCACAAAAGTCTTGTGTTCCCACTTGCTGTTATCCAGCAGTTCCAGGCCCTCCGGCAATTCACGCACGGTGGGCATGCTGCGCACAGTCACGTCTTCGCCGATGCTATTGTACTTGGGCACATAGGTTTCGGTCTCGCCGCGCTGTTCGCCGTCCACAAAGTACTTGACGGTGAAATGGACAGCCTTGTTCGGCTGATAATATAAATAGAAGACTTTTTCTTTGCCGGAAAGGGATTCATATACGAGAGAGATCTGCTTCTTGGTATCGCCGCTGTGATCACGGGAAGGGGTAATGCCACCCACCTCATTATAGAAATCCAACTCGAACGTACTGTCGGAATAGTAGCCGATACCGCCGGTCAGGCCGTGGTCCACATTGGTACGATCCAACATGATGGTCAGGGTCTGGCCGAAGTACATCTTCATCGTGGTGCAGCTGTTCACCAGCGTTTCCCACATTTCAGTTCCTTCGGGCACATACCACTCACCGGTCGCGGGATTACGCACCATCATGTTAAACTCGTTATTGTAGAACATATCGAGCTTGACACCCGCGTTTTCGCGGGGCTCGAAATAAACCACGATGGTGCTGCCGGGTTCCGCCACCTGATTGGTCAGGGTCTCGCCTTCGGTCGCGTTCGGCGCGTAATATTTCTTGTAGTTCGGGGTGTTCTTGTAGCAGTCAGCGCTGGCACCCACTTCATTCAGACCAAAATTGTTGCGTTCAGTCGTATTCGCGCAAGACTTGACCACCTTATCGGTCACTTCGCTGCCGTCGGGCTTCAGCATGGTATCCCCATGCTCGAATGTCAGATCAAAGCCCTGACCCAGATTGGTCTTGAAAACATTCCATTCCGTACTCGTATAAGGAATGAAATCGTTATCTACTTTGTAATCAATATAGTAATACGCGTCATAGTAGAAGTTGATGACGGTATTATTGTTCACGTTCGCGCTGTCGAAGGTAACGGTGGTCGGCGTGGTGCTCGCGCCGTTCAGGTTCCGCGTTTCGGCATTGCGGTTCTGGCTGGAAACGAAGTATTCCACACCAAAGTCCTTGGCGGTCAGGGTGTTGCTGCCCTCGGCATAACCCACCTTCTCGGTGCGGTAGATCTTATCCTGACCTTCAGACTTATAGATGTAGTTCACGGTCACATTGCCGATGAAGTTGTTCTCCTGCCACACAGCGTACAGGGTCACATCCTCGGCGCCCATCACATAGGCGCTGCCGGGCAGCATCACATTGGCCGGGATCTCAGCGCCTTCAGGCAGATCGGCAACAGGCGCGGTGCTCCAGCCCACCAGAGAATTGCCCACACGGTCGAAGCCGCTCGCGGGCAGGGTGGTGTTCATGCCTTCCACGCCCTCGATCGGGGTGATCGCGCCGGTCGCGTCAGCAGCGTTCGCGTCGAAGGAAAGGGTATACTTCTGTGCCCAGAGGGCGTTCAGCGTCATATCCGCGTCAACGGTGATCTCCTCGCCGCCGGCATAAGTGACAGCGCCGTCCGTCCAACCGGCAAAAGCCATATTTTCGGGCGCAGTCAGTTCATCGCCCAAAGGCAGGATCACTTTGCCGCCCTTGACGGTCTCCAGCGTGATCTCTTCACTGCCGTTCACGCAGTTCACGGTCGCCCTGTCTCCCCATACAGCATACAGGGTCATGTCTTCCTTCAGAGCGATGCTCTGCCCCGCGGTATAGGCTGCCTCGCCGCCTTCGGCATTGGCCCAACCGGCAAACGCCTTGCCGTCCGGCGCGGTGAAACCATAGTCAGCAGCTGTACCCAGTACAGCATTCTTTCCTATTATAGTGTCCTGAGCATCAGTGCCGTTGGCAGCCACGAGGGTCAGCTCGTGATCCGGCGCGTCCGTGACTTTGAAATAGACTCGATGTTCTCCAAGCGTGCCCACTTCGCCGTCCTTAGTCATACCGGCGCCCCAATAGGTCAAAACGACCTGGGGCGTATCTGTCGCAGCCACAGCCTTAACTGTATACTTCTTCTGGGCGATCCAGCTCGCGTTGGGATGGGTCTCGCCTGTCGGCACACCATTGTCCATCGTGATCGCGGTCGCGCCCTGCAATTGCCAGCTGTCACCGTAGGCCAGGAATTCAAATTCCTCGTCCAGATTCAGAATGATCGTGGATTCCTCCTCGATCACCACCGGATCCGTCACATCCACATCCAGCGTGGTCTTTCCGCTGATCTTGGACGCGGCAAACGCGTTCGTCGGCAGGCAGCCGATCACCATGATCAGCGCCATCACCGTCGCCAGCAATCTTCTCATCTTGTTATACATCTTGATGTCCTCCGTCTTTCATAGGGCTCAGTGTATTCTTGCTACGCGTTCCGCGTTTTACTCTTCTTCACCGATCAGGGTCACTTCGGCGTACCATTCATACTGCACGTTGGTCTTGTTGATCCTGAAAGTGTAGCTCGTTCCGTTCGCTCCGGGGATGTCGATCATCGTCACGCCGTCGGGGCTGTATTTCCACTGGATGGTGTACGTGTCATTCTCAAAGCCATTCAGGTGAGCGGTCAGCGTCACTTCCGTACCGGCTACCACGCTCGTCCTGCCGCCCAGATCCGTTGTGATGTCCACGCTGCGGAACATTTCCTTTTCTTCTTCCGTCGCGCTCTCACTGTCCATCAGCATGATCTCATTGGCCTTCACATAGCCGCGGTTGTTTCCGTAGACCACCTGACACCATTCGCCCCGGTTTTCTTCCAGATAGATCACTTCACCGGCGGAGATCAGCGCCGCGATGTCGCCTTCGTCCTCAGCAGCGGAACCGTACATCACGATGTACTCCTGTCCGGCCCGCAGCAGCGGCAGCATCTGTGTCATCCGGCTGACATCGATCTTCTCTTCTTCAGCTTCGGGCGCTTCGCCTTCAATCACTTCGGCTTCAGGCGCGTCAGCTTCAAGTGCCTCTGTTTCGATCACTTCGGCTTCAGGCTCCGTGGCTTCGGTCTCTTCCCCGGCAGGCTCTTCTGTCACAGGCGCTTCATCGACCGGTGCTTCCGCTTCGGTCTCTTCGGCTTCTTCCCCCGCAGGTTCCTCTGTCTCGGGCGCTTCTGCCTCAGGCGCTTCCGTCACAGTTTCTTCTTCAACAGGCTCTTCTGTTTCAGCGTCTGTGATTTCGGCGTTTTCTTCATCTTCCGCCTCATCATCAGGCGTATCAGCAGGAGCGTCTGCCGCCGGATCCTGCTCCGGCTCCTCCGTCAATACGATCGATACATTGTTCGAATAGTAGTTCGAACTGTCGACATTCTGATCCGCAACCGCGAAGATGAGGACCACGAAGACGACGACGATCGATACGATCACAGTCAGTTTCTTGTTAGTCATGTTGACACGCTCCTTTTTGCTGTCGAATGGGTTTTATATCGTTTCGGCATTTCTCGTTGATTTTAAGTATTGATCAGGGTCTCTGTATCATTCGCCCCGATGCTGGCCTCCCCGTCCGTGGTGACCACCGCACGGTAACTGTACGCGGCGTTCTCGCGGGTCAGCTCGTAGGTGTACACATGGCCGTGACAGGCAGTGTCCTTCCAGCCGGTGCCGTCATTGTACTGCCAGGTGAGACGGTAGGGTGTGTGCGCGTTGTTCACCTGCGCGTAGATGCTCACCTCATCGCCGGCCCGATGCGCTCCCTCATTGAGGCAGTACACATTCACCACGATCCCGGAATGCGCGATCGTCACGCCCTCCTCGATCTGGGAGACCACCGCGAAGATCACAACACCGGTCAGAATGCACAGTGCCATCGCCAGCGACAGAATATCCGTCAGCTTCAGTCTGCGCATTTTCATACCGGTCACCCCCTTCGTAAAAATGGATACACTACACCTATTTTCAGTGTACATGGGTATTATAGCACAAATTCGTTACTTGTACAGTTACATATTCATAAAATTACAAATTAATTTGTTAAATTTTCGCATTATTTTACCTTTTTGGCCTTATTATTGCAAAAACACGATAAATCCTTGTAATTCTTGAATTTTCAACCTTTTTTCACCCCTGTGCTACTGCCCGTTTCGGTGTCATTTTTGCCTTGATTATTACATCGCATTTCTTTTTCTCATTTTCCATGTAATTCTCCTTTACAGGCCGTTTTCAGATCGTCACCCCTCCGGTCTGTCCCCTTTATATACGGTTCAACAGTGTCTTCTCCATGCAAAAATATCGAATGTTCGTGTTTTCGGCAAATTCCGAACATTTCTTTTTATTTCATTCGGTTCCGGAATAAAAAGTAAACAGGATCCGGTTTACACCGAATCCTGTTTCTCTTTTCCTGATAGTTACAGCGCGGCGCCGTCCGATCACGCCTCCGTGTCCGTTTTTGACCGATCAACCCTCTGTTTTCTGCGCGCTGGTCGTTTCCGTCAGCGGTTTGTCGCCGCCAAGCGGGCCCACACGGTAGTTGAAGGGAATGTTGCTGTTGGGGAAGCGCAGGTAGAACAGGCGCTTCACACGCTCCATCACCATGTTGCCGGTCGTATAGTTCACGGTCGGCAGCAGCAGCGCGAACATGGTGGGCGAGAAATGGGTGATGGTATCCCCCTTGCGCAGCTTGGTGCGCAGGATCTCCAGCAGGCCGTTCATGATATTATCCTGCTTGATCGAATCGCCGATGGGCTCCTCCGGATTGCCGATCATGATCACAGCCAGGAACATGGTGCTGCCCAGGCGCTCCAGATTGCGCATCTGCAGGTTATAGATCTCCTTGAACACCGTGTACTCGCACACAAAGGCCCCGCGCTGCTCGCCGCTCTCACGCAGTTCATTGCGGATGGATTCCAGATTGAAGTCCAGTGTTTTACCGCTGCGGATGATCTGCTTGTAGAATTCCTGCATCTCCTTGCTGGGCTGCACCCCCAGATAGCGGTAATTGATATGGGTCACGTGCTTATACTGGATCAGCGCCTCGTTGGTGCGGTTTGTGTTGATCAGCGAGGTCATCAGTTCCATATGCAGACGGTCGTCAAAGCTGTCCACATCCAGGGCGGTGCGGCACACATTGGCGATCTCGTCATACCGGTTATGCATCTTCAGCAGTTCGATATAGCCGTACACCGCGGTCATGTATTTGCTGTGCAGCGCGGTCGCGCGCGTGATCACCCATTCGTTCTGCTCGCTGTGCTGCAGCAAATCGCCGCGGTACAGCTCCAGCAGCCGCTCATACAGCGCGATCTTCTCCTCCTCTTCACGGGTGACGGCGATCTGCTCCAGCGTATCCTCGATCTCATACACGTCCACCGTCATATCCGGCAGGCATTCCCAGTGATACGCGCCGCGGTCGGCCACGATGCACTGTCCAAGCCCCGGCGACACCTGATTGAGCAGCGTGCGGAAGCGGCTGACCAGCGTTTTCAGCGCGTTTTCGGGGTTCGCTCCGGCTTCATCCGCCCACAGGGTGGAAAGCAGGCGGTAATTGGGCACGCTCTGACCGCGGTTCAGGATCAGGTACTGCATGAAGGCCGATCCCTTACGGCTCTTGGTCGAAAGGTATTCGGCATTCTTTTCGTTGATATATACTGTAAAACTATCCATCAGCTGGATGCGGATCGTATCCATCCATTATCCTCCAAAGTCTGTTTTTTGACCGTTCATCAGATCCGTTTGGCCAGGATCTCCGGATTCACGGCGTAAAGGATCGCCGTTTCACGGTCCAGCCTGCGCTCACGCACCAGGCGTGTCAGTTCGTTATCCATTGACAGCATGCCGGGGCCGCCCGCGTAGATCGCGTTATCGATCTGATGGGTATGACCGTCCCGGATCATGTTACGGATGGCGGGATTGACCGTCATCACCTCAAACACCGGCACCAGCCCACCGTCGGCAGTCCTGATCAGGCGCTGCGATACCACAGCCTTCAGCACCATGGACATCTGCACACGCACCTGCGGCTGCTGTTCCGCCGGGAACACATCCAGAATACGGTCGATCGTCTTGGCCGCGCCCACCGTATGCAGGCTGCTCAGCAGCAGATGCCCGGTCTCCGCCGCGGTGATCGCCGTGCGGATGGTATCCAGATCACGCATTTCGCCCAGCATGATCACATCCGGCGCCTGACGCAGCACAGCGCGGATCGCGCGGGAAAAACTGGGCGCGTCGCCCGGCACCTCACGCTGGGATACCAGCGATTTTTTATGCGGATGCAGATACTCGATCGGATCCTCGATCGTCACGATATGCCCGCTGCGCTCGCTGTTGATCTTGTCCACCATACAGGCCAGCGTGGTGCTCTTGCCGCTGCCGGCCGGGCCGGTCACCAGCACCATGCCGCCGCGCAATTCAGCCAGATCTGTCACCTGAGAGGGAATATTCATCGTTTTCGCGTCCGGCAGACCAAACGCCACCACGCGGCAGGTCGCCGCCATCGTGCCGCGCTGACGGTACGCGTTGCAGCGGAAACGGCTCAGTTCCCGTACGGCAAAGGAGAAATCATCGTCTCCCTCTTCCTCCAGCACGGTCATGTCACGTTCCGCCAGGGCATAGATCTGCCTGACCAGTTCTTCCGTATCCGCGGGCTTCATACGAATATCATCCAGGGTCTTCAGCACGCCGTTCACCTTCGCGGTCACAGCGCTGCCCGGAATAATAAAGACATCCGAACCGCCGCAATCCAGCACGGCCTTCAGGATCTGCCTCAGTTCCATTCCTCATCCCCCGTTTCATTCGTATTCACGCTTTTATACACTTTTTCCGTCCATTGGAGGCGCGGCGTCGTCCCTTCCGGCTGCAATTGCACCGCGCAGGAGAGGAGCATGCCGTATTCTTCATCTGCTTCCGTCCACCGGATCCGGTCATCCTCCATCGTCATCCCGTCCGGCAGGCTGTCCCGCGTAACTGTCTGCCCGTTTTGCCGCAGATCGCACACAAGCTGATCCAGTTCCTGATAACGATGCTCCGCCTGCGTGTTCAGGCGATAATAGACCTGTGTCATTTCAAGGCCGCGGTCGGTCAGCTTGCTGTCATTCCTCGCGGAGACCGCCGCCAGCACGGCCAGAATGCCCAGAATGACCACCAGGATGACCAGGATCAATGTCACGGCTCCGGGGCCGATCCCCCTGCTCTTTCGTTTTTCACTCATCAAGGGGCCTCCTTCGGGAAGAAGCGGTCGATGGGCAGTTCAAACAGTTTTTCTGTCCTCTGCGCCCCGTTCAGTTCGGTTCCGGTCACGGAACACAGGCGCATGGTGCCGGTCGCGCCTTCGGAGAACGCCACCTTCACCTGCAGCAGCGCGTTGTTTTCTCCGCGCTCCCAGATTCCCGATGCCGTGTTTTGCGCAAATCCGCGCTCTGTCAGCAATTCTTCGGCATCATCCGCCGCGTACAGCCGCTCCGCCGTTTCCTGCGCTTCAGCCAGCAGCGCCGCCCGTCTTTCCGTGCGTCCGGTCAGTTCCCACGCGCCGGCAAATACCTTCACGATCGCCGCGGAGGCGATGGCAAAGAACAAAAGCGCGATCAGGATCTCCAGCAGCAGCGTATTCGCGCGATCTCTTTCCTTCATTGTTTTCGCCTTTCCCGTCCGTTCATTCGGTCTTCACAGCCACAGCGGCGCGGATCACTTCGCCTCCCGGCAGCGTGACGGCCACATCCAGCAATCCATCCTCCAACAGCAGCGACAGGCTTTCCGCTGCGCACACTGCCTCGCCGCGTCCGCCCTGCAGGGCTTTTTCAAGGTTGGAGGTGTATACCTGCATCAGCTTTCCACGCTCGCAGTACAGCACCATGTAATAATCTTCGCCGTCTTCCCGGCCGCACAGGATCAGGGTATCGCTCTCCGCTCCCTTTTCCACGCGCACGCCGCCGTTCCGGTCACCCGCGTGGATGGTATTCACGATAAACGCCCGCGCAAGGCGCGCATCATTGTGTTTTTCGCTCACATCCACGATATTCTTATACACCTGCGCCGAAAAAAGCACGGTCAGGATCGCCATCACGGCAAAAAGACCGATCAGCAGATAGACGAACAGGCGGTGCACAGAGTGCTGTCTTTTATCATTCAGCATGCTGTCACCTCCGCCCCTCGACCGAGATATCGGGCAGCTGGTTTTCCGCCCAGCTGTCATAGCGCACCGTATACGAAGCCTCATCATAACTGAGCCCGTAATGCGCACGCAGATAAGCCAGATCCGGCGGATACACGCCCTCCGTGGCAAAGCAGGTCAGCGCCGCGCGGCGCACCGCGTCATACACGATCTGTCTGGCGGATTCCGCGCTCTTTTGGGAGATATACCCCATCAGCAGCACTGTCAGCAGGATCAGAACGGCTAAAGCCGCGATCACTTTTACAGGGATCTTTTTTTTCATATCGCCCCGGCCGCTCCTTTCCTCGATTCTCGTTCACGATCAGTCAATCAGTTAATGAATCCTCAAAATACAGTGTTTTCCGGCAAATCCGGTCCTCACAGCATGCTGGTCAGCACGCCCGTTACAGGCAGCATCACAGCCAGCAGCACCGCGCCGGCCACAACGGCCAGCAGCGCCACCATGGTGGGCTCAATGATGCCGATCAGGTGCGCGATCCGGCTCTCCGCCTCTTCCTCGCACAGCGCGGCCACCTTGCTCATCACCGTGTCACCGCGTCCGGCGGCCACGCCCACGCGGATCATTCTGGTGTGCAGTTCGTCAAAGATGCCGCTCTGCTCCAGCGCGTCAGAGAAACTCTCGCCCTGCTCCGTCTTTTCCCGGATGGCGTTCACGCGGCCCGCGGTCTCTTCATCCTCCGGCACCAGCGCGGTCATCCGCAGCGCTTCCTCAATGGGGAAACCGCCCGACAGCATCAGGCTGAGCACACCCGCCACGCGGGAAGCGGACAGCACACGGCGCAGACGGATCACAGCAGGCGCGATACGGCCCAGCAGCCGCAGAACATGTCCGCGCTTCCTGGTTTTCAGCAGCGCCAGACACACGCCTCCGGCCAGCAGCGCCAGACAGGTCAGGATCATGACCGCCCAGCCCAGCACGGAGCCTACGCGCATCAAAGTCATGCCGGTCGAGCTCATCGTCACGCCCATGCCGCGGATCACCTGATCGAAGACCGGGATCACCTTCCACAGGATCACGAAGATGATCACCACAAGGATCCCGCCCAGCATCAGCGGATAGGTCACCGCGTTGCCGATGGTCTCCCGGATGCGGCCCTCGCGCTCATAATACGCGCTCAGGGCATTCATCACTTCCTCCAGGTGGCCGCTCTGCTCGCCGACCCCCACCATTTCGGTCAGATACTTCGGCCAGCGCTCATCCGCCTTCAGGGCATCATACAGGTTGCCGGTCACCATGATCTCTTCCGCAAGCTTCGCGATCATGCCGCCCATGGCACCGGCAGGGGCCTCTTCCTTGCTGATCAGCGTACCGATCCCGTCATAAAGCGGAATGCCCGCGCTGAGCAGCAGAGCCACCTGCGCGCAGAAAGCGCTCAGCTCCTCCGGGGTCACAGCCATGTTTTTACGTTCTTTCTTCATCGCCGGTCTCCTTAATAATACCGCTCTACAGAGTAATTCTTCACATTGACCACACCGCCCACCGCGGCTGTCGGATCATACATATATTCCTTGCCGTCAATCACGGCGATCACCCACGCGTGATAATTCTTATCCGCGTAGCCGATCATGATCCTGGCATGCACGCCCTGAGAACGAAGCATGGCCACCGTGAGCGCGGCCAGATCCTGACAGATACCGCGCTTCTTCGTGAAGGTGCCGTCGATATCCGGCATCTCGCCGGATTTGGCGGTCACAGCCTTCACAAAATCGTATACATAATTGCGCGTCACATAATTGCAAACGGCGTCATAGATGGCTTTTTCATCAGTCAGCCCCGCGCACAGGGTATCCGCCTCCAGCACCGCCAAAGTCGTTTCATCGTAGTTCACATACTGGTTGGGATACAGGAACGCGGCTTCAGGATCCTTCATGCTCGCCTGGAAGACCGCCATGCCTTCTTCGGAATACTTGTTGCCGCTCACCTGTTTATACAGCACCACCGTGTAGGTGCCGCTGCCGAACTGGAGCGGAAATACTTCATAATCACCCTTGCCGTTGTAATCGTATGTCAGGGTATTGTCACCGTAGCGCACACGCAGCTTGTAGCGCTTCTCACTGGCGGTGCATTTGATCATGATGTAACCATCATCCGCGTTGCTGTAATCCACCGTCAGCGGCAGATCGCGGATCACCTTATCGCCGTTTGCCTCCGGCCAGAGCCGCTCCGCCAGCGCGAAG
Source organism: uncultured Clostridia bacterium (assembly GCA_937907055.1). Taxonomy (GTDB): domain Bacteria; phylum Bacillota; class Clostridia; order Christensenellales; family Aristaeellaceae; genus ZC3RG03. The sequence continues at coordinate 11,025 of CALCTW010000062.1, forward strand.
ACCGCGCCCGCGATAAAAATGAGTACAAGAAGAGCCGCTGCCCGGCGTTTATTCATTTTTTCAAACATCGCGGCCCTCCTTTTTCAATATACTTCTCCACGTTCGAGTATAGCACACCCGCGCGGCGTTTTCAACCGATAATTACACAAATAGTGCATCATAAGACAGTTTCGTGTAATTTTTTTGATGAATTTTTTTATATTTCCGACGGAACGCGCTGACCCGGACGCGCAAAAAACGCTGTTCCTCCCGAAAGAAAGGGATCAAAAAACGCCGGCAGAGAAAAGAAAGTGTTTCTCCGTCAGCGTATTTTGATTCTGTTTTCCGTGAACGCGGCTGAAGATATCAGGTCACCGCGTTGCCCAGCTGCACCTGATCATAGGCGTACAGACTCTCATTGATCGCGTAGATATTGTAAAAACGGCGGCCGATGTAGAAACGGATGATCACATCGGCGATCTCAGCCGGAGAGAAGGCGTAGCCGGCCTTCATCAGCAGCTCCTCCGTTTCCGCCAGATCCAGCCGCAGCGAAACGGCGAAGGAAAGCACAGTCATTTTGCCCGGATGATACCCCGGCTGGTTCTTGATCTTGTTAAAGAGGCGGCGGTCCTGGTTCGCGCCGGTGTAGCATTCCGCGTCTGTCATGCCGCTCTCATCGATCTTTCTGAGCAGCATGTCCCGGAAGCTCTCCCCCAGATGATCGATATGCTCCTCCAGACCGGAGATCCCCGTCTCCGCCGCGGGAACCGGACAGGAAAGCGGCGCGGTCTTCGCGGCCTTTTTGCCGGGGAAAGCAAGCGATTTGGGCAGCGCAAGCTCCCGCAGCCCCTTTTTCTTCGGCGCAGCGGAATAACTCCTGCTTTCCGGGATCGGGGCCGCGTCCATGCATACATACTCATTCAGCGCTTCAGCGTCCGCGGACGCTGAATAAGGCAGCATCGCGTCTTCAAAGCGTTCGCGGCGTCTTTCATTCGTGTGCGCGCGCGCGTAGTTATCATCGATGAATTCGCGCAGTTCCCGGATCAGCGCGGCGTCCTCCAGCACCGTCTCACGGTCAAAGAGGACAAAGTATACGGTCATCTCATGGTCCAGCAGGAAACGGTTGACCTCATAGGTCGCTTCGATCATCGCTTCTTTTTTCGGATACCCGTACACACCGGTGGAGATCATGGGAAAGGCGATCGAAGCACAGCCGTGTTCCATGGCCAGATGCAGAGAATTGCGGTAGCAGCTCCTCAGCAGCTCCGCCTCGCCGTGATCGCCCCCCTGCCACACCGGTCCGACCGTATGGATGATGTATTTGCATTTCAGATCAAAGGCGGGCGTGATCCTGGTTTCTCCCGTCTTACAGCCGCCGAGACCTTCGCAGTATTCCCTCAGCCGCGGACCGGCCGCCCGATGGATCGCGCCGTCCACACCGCCTCCGCCGAGCAGGCTCGGCTTGGCCGCGTTGACGATCGCGTCGGTCTCCATCAGCGTAATATCCTGACGAATAAAGAGAACAGGCATGCTTTTCCTCCTTTACATCATTCGCGTCAAATACATCAGAAAGCACATCAAAAACGCATTAAACAGCATCAAAACGGGGTTTATTTTCAGCCTTCCGGCATCAGTTCTTCTTCGCCGGCGGCAGCATGGTGAGCGAGATGCGCTTTTTCTTTTCGTCCACCTCGACCACCCATACCTTCACCACATCGCCCACCCTGACCACCTCGGAGGGGTGTTTGATAAAGCGGTTGACCATGCGGCTGATATGCACCAGACCATCCTGATGCACGCCGATATCCACGAAAGCGCCGAAGTCGATCACATTGCGCACCGTGCCGGTCAGCTCCATCCCGGGCTGCAGATCCTTGATATCCAGCACATCCTTGCGCAGCACGGGCTGCGGAAGTTCGTCACGCGGGTCACGGCCGGGCTTTTTCAGTTCGGAAAGGATGTCATTCAGGGTGGGCAGGCCGATCTCCAGTTCCTTCGCCAGCTGATCAAGGCCGTATTCCCGCGCCTTCTCATCCACGCCCGGAATGCCGCCGTTGCGGATCTGCTTACTGTCCAGCCCCAGCTTCTCCAGCAGGGCCTTCGCGGCGGCATAGCTCTCCGGATGCACGCCGGTGGCATCCAGCGGCTCGCGGCTGCCGGCCACACGCAGGAAGCCCGCGCACTGCTCAAAGGCCTTGGGACCCAGCTTGGGCACCTTCTTCAGCGCGGCACGGCTGGCAATGCCGTTTTCCTCACGGAAGGCCACGATATTCTTCGCCAGCTGCGGGCCGATCCCGGCCACATGCGACAGCAGGGAGGCGGATGCCGTAGAGACCTCCACGCCCACCGCGTTCACGCACTGCTCCACCACGCCGTCCAGCGCGCCGGTCAGTTCATTCTGCTTAAGATCATGCTGGTACTGGCCCACGCCGATGGCCTTGGGATCGATCTTGACCAGCTCCGCCAGCGGATCCTGCATGCGGCGCGCGATGGAGACCGCGCTGCGCAGCGTGACATCGAACTGCGGAAACTCCTCCTGCGCCAGTTTGCTTGCGCTGTACACGGACGCGCCGGCTTCGCTGACGATCATATACGCCACGCCGGGCAGCTGCGGCAGCAGGGATACGATGAACTGCTCGCTCTCACGGCTGGCGGTGCCGTTGCCGATCGCGATGGCGGTCACCTTGTGCTGACGGCACATGCGCACGATGGTCCGGGCCGCCTCTTCCTTGGCGCGTTCCATGCCGGGCAGGGTGAAATGGCCCACACCCGTGTCCAGCACCTTGCCGTTCTCATCAATGACAGCCAGCTTGCAGCCCGTGCGGAAGCCCGGGTCCACGCCCAGCGTCACCTTGCCCTTGATGGGCGGCTGCATCAGCAGCTGATGCAGGTTATCACTGAAGACCCGGATGGCCGCGGTATTGGCGCGGTCGGTCAGATCGTTCCGCAGTTCGCGCTCCATGGAGGGGAACAGCAGACGCTCCCACGCGTCCGCGCAGGCCCGCTCCACATAATCGCTCGCGGCGCAGCGCACAGGACGCAGATAATGACGGCCGATCTCGCTCAGACACTTCTCATTCGGCACATTGAGCGTCACCTTCAGGAATTCCTCGGCCTCGCCGCGGTTGATAGCCAGAATACGGTGCGCGGCAATGGTAGCCACACGCTCGGAGAACTCGTAATACATGCGGTATACGCTGTCCTCCTCCTTGGCAGCGCAGGTGGCGATCACACCGTCACGGTTCAGGATCGCGCGCAGATCACGGCGCAGATCCGCGTCATCGCTCACCACCTCGGCAATGATGTCGCAGGCGTAGTTCAGCGCGGTCACGGTATCCGGGATCTCTTTTTCAGCATCAATGAACTTGGCGGCTTCCTTCTCCACATCGCCTCTGGGATACTGGATCATCAGCCACTGCGCCAGCGGCTCCACACCCTTTTCACGCGCGATCATGGCGCGGGTGCGGCGCTTGGGACGATAGGGGCGGTAGATATCCTCCAGCTCGGTCATCGTCATGGCGGCGGAAAGCTTGCCCAGTACCTCGGCATCCTCGATGCCCTGCGCGGACAGCGCTTTCGCGATCTCCTCACGGCGCTTTTCCAGACCACGCAGATATTCCAGGCGCTCCGAGATATCACGCACCTGACGGTCATCCAGCGCGCCGGTCGCTTCCTTACGGTAACGGGCAATAAAGGGGATGGTATTGCCGCCGTCCAGCAGTTCCACCACCGCGTTTATCTGTTTTTGCGGGATCTTCAGTTCTTCCGACAGTCTCTGTGTCAGTTCCATTGTCTCTATTTCCTCTCATTTTCCGGTCACCGGCATGGAGCGACCATGTTGATTATTGATTGCCGCCGAATCGCTTTTCAAGGGCATCCCCCAGCGCGACCGCCAGATTCTGCCCGCCGCCCTTCACACGGCTGCGCTCGATCACCTTGCGGATCTCCACATTGGCCGCCTCCACCTCCTTGCGGAACTCACGCGAGGAGGTACGGAGCGCGCCGTGACCCATGGTGATCACCTGCTCCAGACCATCGCTCGTGACCACACGGGCCCGGTAGGGGCGCTTGAAATTGAAGGTGTATTTCTCGATGAAATGATCGGCGGTCTCGCTTTCCGAGGTGTAGACC
>CALCTW010000063.1 GCA_937907055.1 uncultured Clostridia bacterium
TATCGCCCGGCTTTGCCGGGCGGGCGGGGACTTTTGCGGAATCGCGCGCAGCGCGTGCAGCAAAAGATTACCCGTATCAGCCGGATCGGAAACCCAGCGAAGCGTCAGCGGAGCGGTTTTCGATCCGATCGGCAGGGACTTTGCGCAGCCGCGCTCTGCGCGCGGAGCAAAAGATCACCCGTTTTTTACCGGATGTGAAAGCCGTTTACGGCTTTTACATCCGATCACTTACCGATCGTAGTATCATTCCAATTGGTCACGGAATGCTCCTTGATATAATCGATGATGTCATCCAGCTGTGTGAAGGCCAGGCCCACATAGCTGTCCGCCGCGCCGTAGTAAAGCGCGATGCGTCCGGTGGCCGCGTCATGCAGCGTGGCGCAGGGGAAGCACACATTGGGCACAAAGCCGCGTTCCTCGTACCACTCTTCGGGGGTCAGCAGATAATTCTCACAGCGATACTTCACGATGCTGGGATTATCGATGTCCAGGATCGCGCCGCCGATGGAATACACATAGCCGTTGCAGGTGCCGCTCACGCCGTGATAGAACAGCAGCCAGCCTTCGCTGGTCTCAATGGGCGCGGCGCCGCCGCCGATCTTCAGGCTCTCCCACCATTCATGGCCGCGGCCCATCATGTGACGATGATGTCCCCAGTATTCCATATCCTTGCTCTCGCTGATAAAGATATCGCCGAAGGGCGTATGACCGCTGTCGCTGGGACGGCTCATCATCACGAAATTGCCGTTGATCTTGCGGGGGAACAGCACCGCGTTGCGGTTGAAAGGCAGGAAGGGATTTTCGATGCGGGTGAAGGTCTCAAAATCCTTGGTCTGCGCCATGCCGATGGCCGCGCCGTAGAAATCGGTGCACCAGATGACATAGTAGGTGTCCTCCACCTTCACCAGACGGGGATCATAAGCATAGTTCGGCATATCCACATTGCCGTTTTCATCCACAAACTGAATGGGCTTTTCTTCGATGTCCCAGTGAATACCATCCTTGGAGAAGCCCAGATGGATCAGCGGAATACCGTTCACCTTTTCGGCGCGGAATACGCCGGCAAAACCGTCCTTCCAGGGCGTAACGGCGCTGTTGAAGATACGGGCAACACCCTTCACGGGATTGCGGCCGATGATGGGGTTCTCGGTATAACGCCAGATGGGGGCATTCATAATGCCTTCGGGGCGATCCTGCCAGGGAATGTTGGGCAGTTCATTGGCGATCATCTTGTACTTGCTCATCATTTTTCCTCTTTTCACTTCATCGTTGCGGTTCCGGCTGCCCGCGTTCCGCGGACAGTCCTGTCTGTTTTATTATACCATTTTTTACGCCCCGCGCAAGCGCATATCCGCATTTTCCGCCCCTCTTCCCGCGGGGAAACGCAACAAAAAACGCTGTCCCGCGTGTACAAACACATCGGGGCAGCGAAACTGATCTGATTTATTGAACGCTCTTACTCAGCAAAAGAGCTGGTCGCGTTCAGCAGCATGTAAGCCATCCACAGCTGCTGACCATTCGCGGTATCCTGCAGAGTCAGCTGCACACAGGTGGGATACTCAGCCACGTTCATCACGTAATCCACGCCCTGCTTCATCTGTTCTTCGGTCATAGAATCCATCTGCATCATCAGTTCAGACAAACCGACCAGGCAATTGTTCATTTCGCTCTGGATCGTCGTGTCCACAGCGCCATGCTCGCACACATACACCGTGAGGGACAGAAGCGCCATCGCGGTGCCGAACTTTTCACCGGCCGCCATCGCTTCTTCCGCGGAGGCATTCATATCGACAAAGGAATCCACCTCAAAGGCGAAAACGCCGCCATTCTCATGCAGGGAGATCGCGACTGTGCGGTCTTCGTTCACGCACACATACATCGGATAGCCATAGTCGTAACGGGGCTCCGCTTCCCACTGATAAGTCAGCTCCAGCTGTTCAGCCAGCATGTTGAAAACATTCTGGAACGTAGCCGTGTCAAAGCTGAACGTGCCTTCGATCACGGGGGACGCCGCGAAAGCGACGGTGCAGCTGAGGCACATCACCAGGGCAACAATAAGGGCAATGATCTTTTTCATCGAAAAACATCCTCCTGTATTAAAATCGATCACAGTTTATCACACAACCGACACTGCTGTCAATTTTTTGTCGCTCTCCGACCGCCGGTTTTATCATGCCGCACCGGTTTTTCGGTGTTTCCAAAGGCTGATCGATCATATTTCCCGGGAGCATGTGCTTTTTTGCTGTTTTGCCGGTCCTTTTTGCGCGCCGGATCACGGAAAAAGCCCATCCATCCTGCCCCTCACCGTCCTGTTTTTCGCAATGTTGAGATTGTAAAATCCTTTTCCCTTTGGTATAATGATACCAATGAAAAAGGAGGCATTTTATGCTGAATTTCAATCTGTTTCCTCAGGGAAAGAAAAAAGCGCTTACCCTCAGTTATGATGATGGCTGTCATGAGGACAAACGCCTCGTTGAGATCATCAACCGGCATCACCTGAAGGCCACCTTCCACCTGAATACCGCGTGGGGCGCGGGAGACGGCTTCAGGATCGATACAGCCGAGTATGCCGCGCTGTATGCCGGTCATGAGATCAGCTGCCACGGTCACCGGCATCCGGATTATCTGGGGCTCCCCTTCTCCGCCGTCAGCGCGGATATCATGGAAAACCGCCGCGTCCTCGAATCCATCGCCGGCGTACCCATGCGCGGCATGAGCTACCCCTACGGCCGCTATAATGCCGGGCTGATCGAAACGCTCCGCGCCTGCGGCATGGAATACAGCCGCACAGTAGGCAATCCCTCCCCGTGGAACCGTTTTGAGCTTCCGCAGGATTTTATGGCGTGGGATTCTACCTGTCACCATAACGACTGTCTGAAGCTGCTGCCGGAATTTTTAGATACCCATTACGGCGATAAGCTCACCTGCATGTACGTGTGGGGGCACGCGTTCGAGTTTGAACGCAATCATAACTGGCAGATCATCGAAGAATTCTGCGAAAAAGCCTCCGGACGGGATGAGATCTGGTACGCCACCAACTGCGAGATCATGGATTACGCGCTCGCCGTCCGTTCCGTCAAGGTCACCTGCGACGGCAAAGCCTACTTCAATCCCTCCCGCTTCGACATCTGGGCCACCGGGAACAACGGTCCCGTCTGCATCCCCGCGGGCGGCGTTTACCGGGAGCCGGACACCCTGTAAATCCTGTTTGATCACACATCTATTCTCTCGCGGTACAGCCGCAGAAAGGAAGTCACTATGAGCATTTCCACCAAAGCCTTCGGCGTCGATTCCAAGGGACGTCAGACCACCCTGTACACCCTCACCAACGCAAGCGGCGCTTCCATTTCCGTACTGGATTTCGGCGCTGTTCTGCACACCGTCAAGGTGCCCGACCGCGGCGGCAAGCTCATCGACGTCTGCGTGGGCTTCGATGACATCGACTGCTACGAAAAAGGTCTCGGCTCCGTCGGCGCCACCATCGGCCGCTTCGGCAATCGCATCGGCAACGCCTGCTTCACCCTGAACGGCGTCACCTACAACCTTTACGCCAATGACGGCAAGAACACCCTGCACGGCGGTCTGGAAGGCTTCAACAAGAAGCTGTGGGAAGCTGAAACAGTCGAATCCAAAGATGAAGACGCGGTCGTTTTCACCTATCTTTCCGCGGACGGCGAAGAGAATTTCCCCGGCAACATGAAGGTGCAGGTCACCTATGTGTTCGATAACACCAACAAGATCACCATCCGCTACCGCGCGCAGAGCGATAAGGACACCGTGATCAACCTGACCAACCACAGCTATTTCAATCTGGACGGCGAAGGCGTCATTCTGGATCACAAGCTGCAGGTACTGGCTTCCGCGATCACCGATGTGGATGACGGCCTGATCCCCACCGGCGAATATTTCGCCGTCAAGGGTTCTCCGCTGGATATGACCGAGGGCAAGAAGATCGGCGATGCCATCGCGCAGCGCGCGGACTGCCATTACATCGATCATGTGAACGGCTTTGACTGCAACTTCTGCCTGGATGAACAGGAAGGCCTGCACAAGGCGGCTGTGCTCTGCTCCGAAAAGAGCGGCATCGTCATGACCTGCAACACCACCGAGCCCGGTATTCAGGTCTACACCGGTCAGGGTCTGCACTTCAAGGGCAAGAACGGCGCGGATTACGCGGCCTATGCCGGTGTCGCGCTGGAGACCCAGCACTACCCGGATTCTCCCAACAAGCCCCAGTTCCCCACCACCACCCTCAAGGCGGGCGATACCTTCGAGTCTGTCACCGAATACGCCTTCACCGCGCTCTGATCCATCATTCGGGCCCGCCGGGAGCATGCTCCCGGCGCGGCTTTTATCAGCAGGTCTGCACCCTTATGATCTTATCCTCCCTCCGGCTGCAGAATTTCAGAAGTTACGAACAGGTGCTGCTCACGCCGCCGCGCGGTGTTACAGTCCTGGTCGGCCAGAACGGCACAGGCAAGACCAATCTGCTTGAAGCCGTTCATTTGTGCTGCCTTGGCCGCAGCCACCGCACCAATACCGATAAGGATCTCATCCATTACGGCAAAGAATCCGCCGCCGTGCAGCTGACCGTTCAGCGCCGGGACGGAGAGCATCAGGTGGGGGTCAGGCTGTATGACAACGCCGCGCGCCGCAAGGTGATCTATGTGAACGGAAAGACCGTTCCCCGCATGGGAGAATTGATCGGCCATGCCACCTGTGTCATTTTCTCCCCGGAGGATCTGCAGCTGGTTAAGGAAGGCCCCGCGGTACGCCGCCGTTTTCTGGATATGCTCCTGTCTCAGGAGCACCGCAGTTATTTCTACGCCCTGCAAAGCTATAATTCCGCGCTCAAGCAGCGCAACGCCCTGCTCAAGTCCCTCCAGTCCGGCGGCAGTGTCAGCCAATTGGATGTGTGGGACGAACAGTTAAGCAAAACAGCAGATACGGTGGTTAAGGTGCGTCGGGAAGCCATCGCGGAGATGATCCCCCTTTCCGCCGATCACTACACCCACATCGCCGGACGCAAGGAGGAGCTCTTCTCCATCCGCTATACCGGCCAGCTGGCTGAAGCGGAAAAGCCCGGCGAGGAACTGATGCGGCAACTGCAACTCAGCCGCGGCGAGGATCTTCGCCGTGTGACCACCTCTCGCGGTCCGCACCGCGATGATATCGAGCTCACCCTGAACGGACGCGAGCTCAAGTCCTTCGGCAGTCAGGGGCAGATCCGCACCGCGGCGCTCTCGCTCAAGCTCTCCTCCTTCGATCTGCTCACCCGTTATCAGGAGGAAACGCCGCTTCTGCTGCTTGATGATGTATTGAGCGAACTGGATGCCACGCGCCGCGAACGGCTGATCGAACGGGTGAAGGACGCGCAGGCGCTGCTCACCTGCACCGATGAGAGCGACCTGATCGGGGCAAAGCCTGCCTGTGTGCTCCGGGTGGAGCAGGGCATCCTGAACCCCTCACGATAAAGGAGCAAACGATCCGCATGTCTGAAAAATATATCTTCTGGGATTGGAACGGCACCCTGCTGGATGATGCCCTCTATTCCTTCAACAACATCAACAAGGTCCTGGCCTACCGCGAAAAGCCGCTGCTGCCCTCCCTTGAATACTACCGCAGCATCTTCTGCTTCCCCGTTTCGGAATACTATGTCCGGGCCGGGATCGAGCCGGAGCGCTTCGTGCCGGACGGTCAGCGCTGGATGGATCTGTATGTCGCGGATGAACGGGAATGCCCCCTGCGTCAGGATGTGCTTTCCGTGATGGATGCTCTCAAAAAAGACGGCTTCCATCAGGTCATCCTTTCCGCCAGCAAGCTGGATTTTCTCACCATGCAGGCGGAGGAGCGCGGCGTTACCGCCAATCTTGACGGCATCCTGGGGCTCAGTCACATCTGGGCCACCAGCAAGATCGAGATCGGCCGCGAATACATGCAGTCGCATGCCATCGATCCCGCTTCAGTCTGCATGATCGGCGATACCCTGCACGATGCCGAGGTCGCGAAGGCGCTCGGCACGCACTGTGTGCTGGTGCTTGGCGGCCATCAGGATCTTGCCACCTTAAGCACCGCCGGCGTGCCGGTCGAAAATGATCTGCCCTCCGCGGTACAGAAAGCCCGCGAACTGATCGGCTGACCCGGTCAGGCCTTCCCTGATCTCCTTTTTTCACATCCTCCCCACCGTTTCCGAAAGGAGTATTTCCATGCCTTACACCAACATCAAGCCCGGCACGCTGCTGGCGCCTGTTCCTGCCGTCATGGTTTCCTGCGCGGATCAGAACACCGTTTCCCGCCCCAATATCATCACCATCGCCTGGGCCGGCACCGTCAATTCCGAGCCGCCCATGGTGTCCATCTCCGTCCGCAAGGAACGTTATTCCCACGATATCATCCGCGATTCCGGCGAGTTCGTCATCAACCTGTGCGGCAAGCCTCAATTAAACGCGCTGGATCTTTGCGGCGTGAAGAGCGGCCGTGATCTGGATAAGTTCGCGCTGTGCGGCCTGAAGCCTGTTCCCGCGGAGGGCCTCACCTATGCCCCCGCGATCGAGGGCTGCCCCATCTATCTGGGCTGCAAGGTCAAAAATATGATCGAGCTTGGCAGCCATGATATGTTCATCGGCGAGATCGTCTCCCTCGGCATCGATCCCGCCCTGATGGACGAGACCGGCCGCATCGATTTCGCGAAGGCCGATCTTGTGGCCTACAACCACGGCGTATATTACTCCCTCGGTGAGATCCTGGGCTTCTTCGGCTGCTCTGTCGCCGCCCCGGAGGTCTATGAAAAGCGCATGGCAGCGCTCGGCGTTGAAAAGCGCTGATTCTCCTGCTCCGCTTCAAATAACACGTACGATCCTTCTTCAGCGTGAAAAGCCGCCCTGTCCGGGCGGCTTTTTCATATGAAACATGCTTGTGGTTCTCTTCATTCAAAAAGGCAGGAACCGCGCGGGCTCCTGCCTGATTTTTGGTTTAAAACGATCACTCGTTCGTGGAAGTGACCTTCACATACTTCTTGTAGATGAAGCCGTGATAGCCGTTCCAGTCCACTTCATACCATTCCTTGTATTCACGGATGAGGGAAAGCTCCGCGCCGGCGCTCAGCTTGGTGATCACCCAGCTGTCGTTGTCACGGTTCAGATAAAGCTTCACCGCGTTGCCGTTGTCGACCCTGGCCTTGCCCATTTCCTCACAGGCGGCGTAGTACTTCAGGCTGGTGTTCTTCACCCAGCCGGTGCGGCCGTTGTAGACCACCTGGGTATAATCGCCCTTGATCTGCTTGACCACGACGATCGCGCCGGCTTCCATCTTCACGATCACTTCGCTGCCGGACTTTTCAGTCTTACGCAGGGAAGCAAGACCGGAATTGGGGGCATACACCACAGCCAGCTGATGATCCGGCTTCACATCCTCGCTCAGTTCGATCGCCAGCGTCGGCACTTCGGTCTTCACGCCGTCGATCTTGACGATGCACTTTGCCAGACCCAGCACGAACATATTCACCTTCTGCGTGGTGTAGATGCCGTCCTCATCTTCCGTCACATAGTTATAGATCCCCTGATCGTTCTGCGGAACGGCAGTCACGGTCTTGGTCTTGGTGGAAGTGGGCTTGGGAGTGGGGGTCGGGCCGCCGGGAACGTAGGTCGGCACCGGGGTGTAGGGATTCACGGGATTGGGAGTGGGGGTGGTATTGCCCACAACGGTCACAGAACCGCCGCTCACGCTCGCGCCCACATCATTGTAGGCGGTATCATAGCATTCCACCTTGTAGGCGCTCACATTGTAGGTGCCGGGGGCCGCGGAGTCGCTCACACGGAAGGTGATGCTGCCGCTCGCGCTGCCGATGGGAGCAGTACCGCTGCCGAAGATGAAACGGCCGCTGCCGCTGTTGGGAGCCACGTTGCCGCCGCTGGCGGAAACGAAGGTCAGCACAGAAGAATCATAGTTGAAGCCAACGCTGCACCAGGCACCGCTGGTCGTCACATTCACGGTAACCGTCACAGTCTGGCCGGGCTGGGCAGTCACAGCATAAGCAACTGTCGCCATGCACAGCAGGCACAGGGTGATCAGTACCAACGCACACTTTTTCATTGTTTATTCCTCCCTATCGTATTCACACACCATCACTGAAGCGTTACAGCCCAGCCGGCGAAATACTGCATCAGCAGGATGGAGTCCTTACCATTCACAACACCGTCAGCATTCACATCGCTGTTCGTACTCACAATGGTCACGCCCCAGCCGGACAGGTACTGCAGCAGCGCCACAGAGTCCTTACCGTTCACAACGCCGTCACCGTTCACGTCACCGGGCAGGCGGTCGCCGCCGATGGGCGGGATGATGGTCTGGGGTTGCAGGATCTTTTCGCACACGGTGCACTTCTTACCATCGGTCAGACCGGAGGTCGTCGCGGTGGCCGCCTTACCGGGGATGATGACCACGGTATGCTCCGCCTTTTCGATGGTAGTATGCACGCGGCTCACTTCTTCGGTGCACACAGTGCAATAGGTCACAGTATCATAGCCGCCTTCTTCCATACAGGTCGCGGCCTTATTGTTTTCCACAACGGGCGTACCGGCGGTATGACCGGTCGCGGGCACCAGCGTCTGCGCCGTGATCACGGCACCGCAGTCCTTGCAGTGCGAACCGGCGGTCAGACCGTTGGTGATACAGGTGGGCGCCACAGCCAGATCGACCACAGGCACATGCGCCGTCATGGGCACCACCATGGGCGCCAGCAGCACCTTATTGCAGACCAGGCACTTCGCGCCTTCGGAGGTACCGGTCTTCGTGCAGGTCGCGTCCACAGCGGGAATGATCTCGCTCACATGGCCCAGCGCGGGGATCACGGTCTGCGCTTCGATCACACCGCAGATGCTGCAGCGGCGGCCTTCGGTCTTGCCTTCAGCCTCACAGGTGGCAGCCTTGCCGGCGGTGATGGTCACGCTGTGCACCGTCACCTTGATGGTGGCAGTCGCGCCGGTATCCGCGGTCGCGGTAATGGTCACAGTACGGCTGCCGCCCTGCAGAGCAGTCAGGCTGCCGTCTTCATTCACCTTCACCACAGCGGGATTGCTGCTGGTAAAGGTCACCTTGGAAGTCGCGGAGGAAGGAACCAGGGTATAGCCCAGCGTGAAGGTATCCTTCGTATGCTTGATCACGCTCGCGCCGTCATTCATCACGATCGCGCCGGCGTCCTCAGGCTTGGTCACGACCACCTTCACGGTCGCGGTCTTGTTATTCACCGTGGTCACGGTGATCATGGCGGTGCCGTAGCCCACAGCGGTCACCAGACCATTGGCATCCACCGTCGCCACAGTGGGCACGGAGGAGGTCCAGGTCAGGTCCGGCTTGGCCTCGGCAGGCGCGATGGTCGCGGTCAGGGTAGCGGTATCGCTCATCAGCAGCACGACCGTATCAGCGGGGCTGACGGTCACGCCGGTGGGATTGGGGCGTTCCAGCTTCGGGATCACCTTGGTCTCCACGATGGGGGTCAGACACACGCTGCAGTGGCTGCCCTTGGTGTGGCCTTCGGTGGTATAGGTCGGAGCAACGTAGGGATCCTCGACCACGGTATGCGCCAGCTTGGCCACTTCGGTACGGGGGATCTCAACATACTTACACACGCTGCAGTAACGGCAGGCGGTATAGCCCACATCCTTGCAGCTGGGGGCAATGGCCGCTTCGTCTACCATGGTGTGGCCGGTCGCGGCGGTGGTCTTGGCGGTGCGGCTCAGTTCCACGCCGCAGCGCTTGCAGTACTTCACTTCGTCATAGGTGCCGCCGTCGGTGCAGGTGGAGGGAATGATATTTTCCTTTACGGGCGCCAGCGTGGTGTCATGACCCAGCGCGGCGGTCGCCACAGGGGCGGTGATCACAAATCCGCAGTCCGCGCAGCGGCTGCCGGCAGTAAAGCCGCCGTTCTCGCAGTTGGCTTCCACGCCGCCGAAGGCTTCGGGGGTATGGCTGTGCGCGGTGACGGTCACGGTGCAGGTATCGCTCACCAGGCTCTTGCTCTTGGCGGTGATGGTAGCCGTACCGGCGCCCACGCAGGTCACAAGGCCCTTCTCATCCACGGTCGCCACAGAAGGATCGCTGGTGGTGAATTCGACCAGCTCGTTGGTGTACTTTTCGGTGCCGCATTCCACATTGGCGATCAGCTGGATCGTATCCGCTTCACCCAGATCGGTATTCACTTCACCGGAAACAGCGGTCTCGGCGAAGGAAACGGCAGTTACGGCTTCGGTGATGTGGACCACGCACTGCGCGCTCACACCGTCCATATCAGACACCGTGATGATCGCGTCGCCCGCGAAGTTCGCGGTCACAACGCCGGTGTCGGTCACGGTGGCCAGGGTCACATCATTGCTGGACCAGGTCAGGATGGGGGTGGTACCCGCGGGCTTCACATCGGTGATGCTCAGGGCAATGGTATCGCCGGGCACAGCCCACACTTCGGTCTTATCCAGTACAAAGGAGGTCAGCTTCTCGCGTACATTCACAGTCAGGGAGGTGCTCACGCTGTTCACCAGCAGGGTGATGATCGCGGTACCGGTCGCCTTCGCGGTCATCTTGCCGCCGGCATCCACTTCCACGATATCGGTGTTGTTGCTGGTATAGGTCGTGGTATAGTCCACGCTGGCCACGATATCAAAGCAGTTGGTCAGGGTATCGCCCACGTTCATGGTCACGGGGCTGTTCACCTTCACTTCAATATCTTTGGAGGCATCCAGCAGGACAACGGTATAACCATTATTGTTCGCCCAGGTCTCGGCATAGGATCCGGTATAGCAGTAGATCGTGCAGCCGGCAGGGAAAGCGTTATCGCCGATCTTGCCCACATTGGCGGTCAGATAGGCGCTGGTCAGCGCGGTGCAGCCGCTGAAGGCATTCGCGCCGATGGTCGTCACGGTGGAAGGAACGGTCACGCCCTTCAGGCTGCCGCCGACGAAAGCATAGCTGTCGATCGCGGTCACGGCGCAGCCGCCCAGCTCGGACGCGATGGTCAGGTTGGACTGGCCGCCGGAATAATCGGTCACGGTACAGGTGGTCGCGGAGGTGACTTCATAGGCATAGCCGTAGGCAGGGTTCACGGTCTTGCACTCGGAGCAGACGCCGTCCACATAGTTATGGCCGGGGGCCTTGATCTCTTCCTGCTTCACGATCACCGCGCCGCAGCCGGTGCAGTGAGAGCCTTCGGTCTTACCGTTGGTGGTACAGGTGGCCGGCACAGCGGCATCCACCACCACAGCGGTATGGCCTTCCACGTGCGTGGCTTCGATAGAAAGGGTCTTCAGCACCTTTTCGCACTTCACGCAGCGCAGCTCCTGTTCGCCCGTATCGATACAGGTCGGCGCCTTGGTGACCACCCAGTTGGTGTTCTGATGGGTGCATTCCTTCACCAGCACGGTGTCCACGGTCACGGTCACATCGCTCACCGGGTCGCCGTTCTTATCCACAGCGCTCACGATCAGCGCGGTGAAGGTGTATTCACCGGCAGGCGCGCTCTTCTTCACATCCACCACCATGGTACCGGTCGCGGTACCGATCGCGGCGGAGTTATCACCGAACACATAATTGCCGGTGCCGCTGGTGGGGTTCTGCGTCGCGCCGGACGCGCTCACCCATTCAAAAGCGGCGTCGGAGTAGGAAAGTCCGATCGTCACTGTATACGCGGTCTCGCTCTTGACTTCGAAGGTCACGGTGACGCCGGTATCTCCGACGTCCACTTCCTTCGCAGCCGCGAAAGCCGCGGGCACCAGTGTCAGCAGCATGGCCAGCACCAGCACCAAAGAACACAATCTTTTCATCATGTTGTCAGCCTCCCTGTTTCTTCACAAATGAAAACAAAACATGATCCCGGCATCAGAATCGCTTCTTTATCCGTTCAGCCTCTGTTTCAGCATTGTCAGTTTACTGATTTCGTCATTTTGTGTCAATAGCGCTCCCCGAGCGCGTTTTTAAATATGGCAAACCTGCTTTTTATCGTAATCATTTTGACATCCTTCATAGTGTATTTTTTCTCATTTGCTACACAATCAGCGGTATGACCTTTTTGGGAATCCCCTCCCCCTCACTTTTTCCGTTTACACATATTAAATTTTGGTTACAAAATCAAAATGTAACGATTCACTTTCATATTTATTACAGTATTATTTCGGCGCGGTCCTCCGTTCCGCCGTTGCTTCCCCGCGTCATTCCGCCGCCGTCTCGTCTTTCCCCGTTCTCCGGGATCAAAAAAAGAACCGTCGGTTCTCTCCCGGCGGCCCGTCAGTCCTGTTTTCTTCATTTATTGCCTGTTTTCACGATATCCGTTACTTCCTGGATCGCGATATAGGCGTTTTCATCTACCGAATGCACGATCATTTTCATCTTATTCACCTGAAAACGGTTGACAATGAAATAGATGATCTCCTTCTCACTCTTGGTATATCCGCCGATCGCGTTCACGATCGTCCCGGCGGATCTGAAATCCCGGGACAGCGCTTCCGCGATCTCATGGGCCCTGTCGGTCACGATCATGGCGCACATGGAGCGGCTGATGCCCTCCACCACAAAGTCCACCGTTCTCGATCCCGCGAAATAGGTCACGATCGAATACAGCGGCAGGATCCAGCTTTTGATCACGATGCCGCATAGGATATACAGCACCGTATTGAACATCATCACGAAGGAGCCCAGCGAGAGACCCAGCTTCTTTGAAAAGATCACCGACAGAACATCCACGCCGTCGATCGCGCCGCCGCAGCGGATCGTCAGTCCGCTGCCCACGCCGGAGATCACACCGCCGAAGATCGCGCACAGCAGCAGATCCGAGCCCGCCAGGGGTGAAACAAAGCTCACATCGATCGGCAGCACGTTCATGATCAGAAAGGAGACCAGCGAATAGACACCGATCGTGAACACCGAATAAACAGTGAAGACCGCGCCCAGCTTCCGCGCGCCGAAAAGGAAGATCGGCACATTCAATATCAGCAGGAAGAAGGACAGCGTCATAAATTCCGGCGTCACCTGATCCAGAAGCATCGAAAGGCCGGAGATCCCGCTGTCATACAGCTTCACAGGAAACAGGAACAGCACCACGCCCAGCGCGTTGATCGTTCCGGCTGCCAGCAGCAGCAGAAAATTCTTTATTTTCAGTTCCTTCAGCACGCTGAAAAACCGCCCTGTCCGCGCTGTTTTCCCGCTGCCCGCTTTTCTCCCGGCCATTCTCTCACCTCTTTTTGTATCATTCCGCCCTTACAGGGCTTCCGCGGTTCTATTATATCATACTTTTCACGGTTTCACAAAGCATCCCCGTCCCGTAAATGTTTGCCATCCGCCGTTCTGTGTGTTATAATCTCCCTGTCGTTTTTTCCGACACGTTTATCTTCATTATTAAAGGAGTGTTATCCATGATATTGCAGATATGGCAAGGCCTCATTCTCGGTCTCATTCAGGGCCTCGGTGAGTTTCTGCCCATTTCCTCCAGCGGGCACATCCTGCTGGGCACCCAGCTGATGGGGCTGGATTCCGGCGCCGCCGCCATGAAGTTGATCACCGTCCTGCTTCACGTCGGCACCCTCATTCCCGTCATCATCATCTTCTGGAAGGATTGGTGGGATATCCTCCGTCACCTCTTCGTCCGCAAGACCTTCTTCCTGCTCATCGTCGCTTCCGTCCCGGCGCTGGTTTTCAAGCTCGTCGCCGGCAAGATCATGATCGGTGATACCGCGCTGATCGATTATCTCGACAGCGGCAGGTTCCTCGGCCTCTACTTCCTGCTCACCGCCGTCATCCTGCTCGTCTGTGAACTGATCTCCAAAAAGAAAGCCAAAACAGAAGTCGGCTACGGCAACGCCGCCGTCATGGGCGGCTTCCAGGCGGTGGCCATGCTGGGCGGCATCAGCCGCAGCGGCAGCACCATCCTGGGCGGTGTCATCAGCGGGCTGGACCGTTCCGCTGCCGCCCGTTTCTCCTTCCTCATGAGCGCCCCGGCCATTCTGGGCGGTCTGCTCATGGAGGGCAAGGATTTTATCGATCTCATGCAGCAGCAGGGCGAAGGCGCGCTTTCCGCCACCGTCAAGGCCAATCTGCTCCCCGTCCTCGCCGGTGTCATCGTGGCTGCCGTCGTGGGCTATCTCGCCATCCGCTTCTTCCTTAAGGTCATCAGCAGGCGCAACAGCTTCACCTTCTTTGCTGTCTACATGATGCTCCTCGGCTGCGGCACCCTCGCGCTGCAGTATTTCGGCGTCATTGCCTGATCCCGTTCCTTCAGCCGCCTCCGGGCGGCTTTTTTCATGTCTTTCTTCATCCGGTGCCGTCCCTCTCGCCGTTCCCCCATCCGTCCCGCGCGCTTTCATTTTTTATCCCATTTTCTTTTCATTTACTTCTTGACTTCATCACAATGAAGTGATATAACATCATAGTATTCATTCTCCGGGAGGTTTTTATGACCGATCTGCATTCCCCTCGTAAGGACAGACTGTTTCAGGCGATCCTCACGCTTGAGTCGATCGAGGACTGCTACAATTTTTTCGAAGATATCTGCACCATCAAGGAGGTCATGGATATGACCCAGCGCTTTGAAACCGCCGAAAGGCTGGCCAACGGCGAAAACTATCAGCAGATCAGCACGGATGTCGGGGTCAGCCCCGCCACCATCAGCCGTGTCAACCGCTGCCTGCGCTACGGTGCCGGCGGCTACCGCAAGGCCCTGGAACTTCTCAAGGACGCCGATCAACAAAAATAAAGGAAGAAAAACATGTACATCGAAGATAATCTGATCCGCAATGAAGAAAAAATGATCTTCCTGCTGCGCTCACTCTATTCTCAAAGCGGCTATACCGGCTATAAGATGAGCAAATTCGAGGAATATGATCTCTATGTCCGCAACAAGGATTTCCTTGTCAGCGAGGGGATCATCACCTTCACCGATACCACCGGCAAGCTCATGGCGCTCCGCCCCGATGTCACGCTGTCCATCGTCAAGAACAGCCGTTATGTTCCGGGCACCGTCCGCAAGCTGTATTACGACGAAAAGGTCTACCGCATCTCGGATAAAAACGACACCTTCAGCGAGATCACCCAGATGGGCCTTGAAGCGCTGGGCGATATCGATGACCGCTGCGTGGCCGAAGTCCTTCAGATGGCGCTCAAGAGCCTGGCCCGCATCAGCAAGGAATATGTCCTCATCCTCAGCCATCCCGGCCTCATCGCCGCCCTGCTGGATGAAATGGATCTTTCCCTGCCGGACCGCGAAAGCATGATCAGCTTCATCGCCGGCAAATCCCGCCACGAACGCGAAAAACTGGCGAAGGAAAAGAACGTTTCCCCCGCCGTCTACGAACGCCTTGAAAAGCTCCTCTCCCTCTCCGGCGATGCCGTCACCGTGCTGGATACCCTCACGGCGCTGCTTCCCGGCGAAAAGGAGCAGCAGATCATCAAAGATCTCAAAAACACCCTGCAGATGGTCGACCGCACCAATATCCGCATCGATTTCTCCGTTCCCGGCAATATGCGCTATTACAGCGGCCCGGTGTTCGCCGGCTATGTCCGCGGCATTCCCACCGCGGTGCTCAGCGGAGGCCGTTATGATCTGCTGGTCAGGCGCATGGGCAAGCAGGGCGGGGCCATCGGCTTCGCGGTTTACCTCGATCTGATCGACTCCGGCTGCTGAAAGGAGACTTGAAATGCTGAACATCGCGCTCCCCAAAGGAAGACTGGGCGAAAAAGTGCTGGCCATGTTTGAGAATGCCGGCTATGAATGCCCCTCCATCCACGAGACCAACCGCAAACTGATCTTTGAAAACGAAGAGAAAGGTGTCCGTTATTTCTGGGTCAAGCCCAGTGACGTTTCCATCTATGTCGAACGCGGCGCGGCTGATATCGGTGTCGCGGGCAAGGATATCCTGCTCGAATACGCGCCTGATGTCTATGAGCTGCTCGATCTTAACACCGGCATCTGCCGCATGTGTGTCGCGGGGCCCCGTTCCTTCACGGATGATCCCGCGCGCACGCTGAAGGTCGCCACCAAGTTCCCGCATATCGCGCTCCGCTTCTACCGCGATCTCGGCCGCGACATCGATATCATCAAGCTCAACGGCTCCATCGAGATCGCGCCCATCCTGAAGCTTTCCGATGTCATCGTGGACATCGTATAGACCGGCACCACCCTGAAGGAGAACGATCTGGAGGTCAAGGACACCATCGTTCCCATCAGCGCCCGTCTCATCGCCAACAAATCCGCGTATCAGTTCCACAAGGATGAGATCGATGCCCTGTGCGACAACATCGCCGGTCAGGTACGCCGCAAGGCCGAAGAAAAAGCCCGCGAAGCCGCGGCCAACGCCAATCCTTAATCCATCATGGAGGCAAATAAAATGATCAAGCTGTATAAAATGAACGAAGTCAAACGGGAAGAGATCTTTGCCCGTGCCGAAAACGAAATGGATGTCAGCGGCATCGTCCGCGATATCATCGCCAATGTAGTCAAAAACGGAGACGCCGCGCTCCGGGAATACACCCTGCGCTTTGACAAGGCGGAGCTGACCGATCTTCAGGTCAGTGAAGCCGAGATCGAAGAAGCCTTCTCCCTTGTCGATCCCTCCTTCATCGAGATCCTGAAGAAGGCCGAACGCAACATCACCCGCTTCCACGAAAAGCAGGTGCGCCAGAGCTTTGTCATCAATGATGAAGACGGCGTCGTCATGGGGCAGAAGGTCATGCCCATCGAAAAAGTCGGCATCTATGTCCCTGCCGGTACCGCGCCGCTCTCCTCCACCGTGCTCATGGATGCCGTTCCCGCGCGCATCGCCGGCTGCAGGGAGATCGTCATGGTCACGCCGCCGGATCAGAGCGGCAGGGTCAATCCCGCCATGCTGGCCGCCGCGAAGGTCGCGGGCGTCAATAAGATCTTCAAGATCGGCGGCGCGCAGGCTGTTGCCGCTCTGGCCTACGGCACCGAGAGCGTGCCGCAGGTGGATAAGATCGTCGGCCCCGGCAATGCCTTCGTCGCGGAAGCCAAGCGTCAGGTGTTCGGCCGTGTCGCCATCGATATGATCGCCGGCCCCAGCGATATCCTCATCGTCTCCGACGGCAAGACCTCTCCGGCCCGTCTGGCGGCCGATATGCTTTCTCAGGCTGAACACGACAAGCTGGCCAGCGCCGTACTGGTCACCGACAGTCTGGAAACGGCCCTGAAGGTCCAGCAGCAGATCGAGCTTCAGTTGGAGCAGCTGCCCCGCAAAGACATCGCCCGCGTCAGCATCGAAAACAACGGCAAGATCATCGTCACCGATGACCTGCCCGCCGCCATCGATGTCAGCAACGAGATCGCGCCGGAGCACCTTGAGCTGTGCGTGGATGATCCCTTCGCCCTGCTCAGCCGCGTCAGGAACGCCGGCAGCATCTTCATGGGCCGCAACTGCCCCGAAGCGCTGGGCGATTACATGGCCGGCCCCAATCACACCCTGCCCACCAACGGCACCGCCCGTTTCTCCTCTCCCCTCTCGGTCGATGATTTCGTAAAGAAGAGCCAGTTCACCTACTTCACCAAGAACGCCCTCGATCGTCTTTCCGCCGATGTGGCCGCCTTCGCGCGCATGGAATGCCTGGAGGCGCACGCCCGCAGCGCGGAGAGCCGGGACTGGCAGGAATAAAAGCGGAGGAACGATCATGAGCCGTTTTATGTCATCCAATTACGCGGGTCTCGTCCCCTATGTGCCGGGCGAGCAGCCCCGGGATCTCACGGACCGCGTGAAGCTGAATACCAACGAAAACCCCTTCCCTCCTTCTGAGAAGGCAAAGCGTTACGCCGCGAAGGCCGCGGAAAATCTGCAGCTCTACAGCGATACCGAATGCACCCTGCTCCGCGCAAAGATCGCCGAACTCTATGCCATCGATCCCGATGAGATCATGTGCACCAACGGCAGCGATGAAGCGCTGGATCTGTGCTTCCTTGCCTTCTGCGATGAACAGCATCCCGCGATCTTCCCGGATATCACCTACGGCTTTTACAAGGTCTTTGCCGAGGTGGACCGTGTCCCGTATCAGGAGATCCCCCTGAAGGCGGATATGACCGTTGATCTTAACGATTACCTTTCCGCCCCGGGCAAGACCGTTTTCATCGCCAATCCCAACGCCCCCACCGGCATCGCGCTCCCGAAGGC
This sequence comes from uncultured Clostridia bacterium, assembly GCA_937907055.1. Taxonomy (GTDB): domain Bacteria; phylum Bacillota; class Clostridia; order Christensenellales; family Aristaeellaceae; genus ZC3RG03. The sequence goes on from CALCTW010000063.1 coordinate 18,150, forward strand.
CGATATCATCCGTCTTCTTGAAAGCGATCCGGATCGGATCGTGGTCGTGGATGAAGCCTATGTCGATTTCGGCGGCGAAAGCTGTGTGGATCTCATTCACACCCATGATAATCTGGTCGTCACGCAGACCTGCAGCAAGTCCCGTTCTCTTGCCGGCGCGCGCCTTGGCTTCGCCTTCGCGTCCAAGCCGCTCATCCGTGATCTCAACACCCTGCGCAACAGCCGCAATCCCTACAACGTCAATACCATGACCATGATGGCTGGGCTCGGCGCGTTCGAGGATGAGGAATACACCCGCGACAACTGCAGGCAGATCCGCGAGACCCGCGCCTATCTCACCGCCGCGCTGCGCGGCATGGGCTTCACCGTGCTCGATTCCTCCGCCAATTTCGTCTTCGCGGCATCCGATCGGATCAGCGGCAAGGATCTGTACCTTCAGCTGAAGGCGCGGAACATCTTCATCCGCCACTTCGATACCCCGCGTCTTGCCCCCTATAACCGTATCACCGTCGGCACAGTTGAACAGGTCGATCGTCTGCTGTGCGCCATCAATCAGATTCTGGAGGCCAAAGAATGAGAACCGCTGAGATCACAAGGAACACCAAGGAAACAAAGATCCGCGTCGCGCTGGATCTGGACGGCACCGGCAAAAGCGATATCATGACCGGTGTCGGTTTCATGGATCACATGCTCACCCTGTTCGCCTCTCACGGCCGTTTTGATCTCACCGTCCGGTGTGACGGGGATACGCAGGTGGATGATCATCACTCAGTCGAGGACATCGGCATCGCGCTGGGTCAGGCCTTTGAGCAGGCGCTGGGCGAAAAGCGCGGCATCAACCGCTACGGCAGCATGCTCCTGCCCATGGATGAAGCCCTGCTGCTCGCGGCCATCGATCTCTCCGGACGGGATCATTTGGGCTATGCCCTTGAGATCCCCGCCCAGAAGGTCGGCACCTTCGACACCGAGCTGGTCAGCGATTTCTGGACCGCCTTTGCCGCCAATGCGGGCATCACCCTCCACGTTCAGGTGCTGGCGGGCAAGAATTCCCACCACATCATCGAGGGCATCTTCAAGTCCGTCACCCGCAGCCTGCGCGACGCCGCCGCCATCGACGAGCGCAACGCAGACGTCATCCCCTCCACCAAGGGAAGTCTGTAAACCGATACAACGCCTTCGGGTCTTCTGCCCGGAGGCGTTTGTTTTCGTTGAGATCGTTCTGATATAGTTCACAAAGACCTGCTATAATACCGAAAACGAAAGAAAGAGGTGTTTTCCTTGGTCCTTCAGCAGCTCAACCGCCCCGCGATGTATCTCATCTGCGGAGGCATCGTCCTGTTTGTCGCGCTCGTGTGCGTGTTCTTCATGATCAGGGCATGGCGCGCAGGCATCGCCATCGGCATGGACAAGGCAAAAATGAAACGAACCGTCTACGCCAGCGCCACCTTTGCGGTGCTGCCCAGCGTGGGCATCCTGCTGGGTGTCATCGCCCTGTCCGGCTCCCTCGGCACGCCGCTCCCGTGGCTGCGCCTGAGCGTGATCGGCGCGCTCCACTATGAGACGCAGGTGGCGGAGGCCGCCGCCGAGGCGGTGGGGCTTTCGGGGCTCAGCGCCTCGGAAATGACCGCGCAGGCATTCTCCACCATTGCCCTTCTGATGGGCTTTTGCATCATGTGGGGCATGGTGTTCTCCATCTTCTTCAGCAAGAAATACCTTGCCCGGCTGCAAAAGCCCGGCAAAAAGCAGACCGCCGGCAGCGGTTTCGGCGATATGGCAATGACCGCCATGTTCATCGGTCTCGTGTCCGCCTATCTCGGCAGCTACATCGGCGGCTTTGTCTCGGGCAATGGTCTTTTCGCCTTCCGCGGCGACTGGCTTCCCATCATCGTGGCGGCGGTAGGCGCGGCTGTGATGGCGGTGTTCATCTGGCTGGCGGAAAAGAAGCATGCCGACTGGGTAGAGAGCTTCTCCATCGCGGGCAGCATGATCCTCGCCATGGCGGCTGCGGTGTTCATCCGCATGGCAATGTGAGGAGGTGGGCAGAATGACGGAAGAACAGAAAAAAGAGCTCTTTGCAAAATACAATGAGCGCACCCATACCTTCGGGCGCATCGCCTGCGCGGTGACGCTGCTGCTTCTCATCGGCGCACCCTTCCTCATGGGCAGCATCGTCGGCGCGATGCCCGATCTGGCAGCCTTCGGGCGGGGCTTCCTCGCCATCGGCCTTGTGTGGTTCGTCAGCTGCATCGCGGAATATCTCGTCTACACTCCGATGCTCGGCGCGGGCGGCAGCTACCTCGCCTTCATCACCGGCAACCTCATCAATATGAAGATCCCCTGTGCGGTCAATGCCCGCGACATCGTGGGCGCAAAGACCGGCACGGCGGAAAACGAGATCATCTCCACCCTCTCCATTGCAACCTCGTCGCTCGTGACGATCCTTGTGCTGGCGGTGGGCGTGATGCTGCTGATCCCCCTGCAGCCCGTGCTGCAAAATCCGGCGCTTCAACCTGCATTTGATAATGTCGTCCCGGCCCTGTTCGGCGCCATGGCATATAAGTATTACCGCAAAAACATGCGCATTGCCTTGCTGCCGCTGGTGGTGATGAGCGTCCTGTTCATTCTGGTGCCATCGCTGACCGGCTCCACCAGCTTCATGATCCTGCCCAGCGGCGCGATCGCCATCGGCATTGCGTACCTGCTGTACAAAAAAGGCAAATAACGTGCAAAAAGTGCTGTGCGGATTTCGCACAGCACTTTTTTATCGGCACTCATAGAATGCTTCAAGCATATGGATAAATTTCATGGCAAGCCGTCCGTCCTCGAGGACGCAGCGGTAGATGGTATCCCCCTGCTGGAGCTCAATGTGCCGTCCCGGCGACACCGGCAGGGGGGGAATGCCCTCGATGGGGATGCACAGCTTCGTCTGTTCGCCTTGCAAGGTGCCGCAGAGGGTGAAGCCCTCTGCGCTCAGGCGGAGCGTGGCCTTCCCCACCTCGACGAAGCGGTTTTTCTCGATCATGTGGATCGCGGTCGGCGCCTGCAGTTCTTTGAGCTCGCCGCTCTGCACCTGACGGCGGATGTGCTCGTTGACTCTCCGACTCCAGTCGGAAACGTAGGCGATCTCCTCACCCACGGCGCCTGATCTGTGCAGTCGCCCCTTGTCGTCCGAGGTCTCGGCATAGCCGCAGCGGATGCAGCTGATCGTGCTGCCCGCAGTCTTCATCGTGAACTCCGCCCCGCAATGAGGGCACAGGTACAGCACGTTTTCCAGCCCCGCAATGTCGCGGTTATGGCGGGAGGGGACGGACTGCTCGCGGTAGGCGTCAAAGGTCAGCGCCTGCTGCGCTCTTGCGCGGATCTCCTGCTCCGGCATAGCGGCAAGCTCCTCCTTGTCGAAAAGCTTGTACGCCTCCATATAGGTCCTGCCGGGACGCATGCCCTTCGCCCATTTCGGCATGACAAAATAGGCGCCCGTGGTGCGCGCAGCATAAATATCCGCCTTGAGCCACTTGAGGAACTTATAGGTGGCGGCAGGAATGGGCGTGGACAGTCCGTCCTCGCACATGAGCCCTGCGGGGAAAATGACCAGCGGCTCGCCCGCATCCACGACCGCCTTCATAGCGCGCAGGTCGGCGGAGGTGGTCTGGAACTGCTGCTTGGGAATGACGGCGGCCTTTTCCAGAAGCCCCTTCACGGGAAGCGTGGAGAAGAAGGAATTGCTGATGACAAAGCTCATGCGGCGGTGGGTCAGACCGATGAGATTGACAAAGTCCAGCGCGCTCTGATGGTTTGCAATGACCACGAACGCGCCCTTTTTGCCGCGGATCTCGTTGCGCAGGACCCTGCACCCGTAGACGAGGCGGGAGATCAGAAACGACGCTCCCTGTGCCAGCTGATAGACGAACCAGTCCGGCTTTCGATATTTCATACGCTTCCCCCCTTTTCTTTATTTTATCGGCGGAATGTGAACCGAAGTTGAACGGTGGGTGAACGGTAAAAAATGGAAGCCCCTTTGCAGCAAGAGGCTTCCATTTGGTTTATTTGTTAAGCTTGCGTTTTGCGCCTGCGATCAGGTCGGCAAGGATAAAGATCAGGCTTTGCACCACGATCAGCGCGACGATGACGATGGCGCAGCGCATGAAGAACTGCTCGGGAAGGATGTTGATGATCTCATCCAAACTGAGCTCCCGCGCCAGCACCACGCGCTTGAAGCCGAGATCCCTCATCGCGAGAACACCCTCGAGGTTGTGCGCGACAAGCTGCGTCGACGCATGAAGCGCGAGTCGCGGAAAATGTTCGCGGATGAGTTTCGCAACGCCGAGGTCTTGCACGATCACACCATCGGGACCGATCTCCTCGAGCTTCGCCAGCGTCTCGATCGCCCCCTCGAACTGATCTTCGTTGAGAAGCGTGTTAAAGGTGATGTAAACTTTCTTATCCTTACCGCGCGCGTAGGCGAGGAGCTGCTCGAGCTCCTCGAACGAAAGATTCGTCGCGAAGGCGCGTGCCGAGAAGTCGGCAAGTCCGCAATAGACGGCATCCGCGCCCGCCTCAAAGGCCGCGAGGGCTGTCTGGAAATCGCCCGCAGGCGCAAGAAGTTCAACGCTCATGATTCTGATTCCGCATGGAAATAAGACCGGATCGACCGGCGGAAAGCCCGCGCCGGGGCTTTGTCAAAGCTGGCCTTGAAGGTCGCGTTGGCCGTCGCCGCCTCCGAAACGCGAATGTTCGAGGTCTTCTGCACGGGCAGGTACTCGGTCCACTTGACGGCGACCGAATGCCACTTGCCGTCGCCGCCGCGCACGTCCTTGTAGGTGACGCGATCTTCACCGCGGAAGCCGTGCGCCGTCACGGCGACGTCGCTCACGTCCCCGTTGCGCGCCACAAGCTGCGTCTTGAGGATGTTGTCCGTGATGCAATCGGGATGCTTGAACCGTCCGTCCCCGAAGAAGTTGGCAATCGCCTCGTGTTCCCAGAACGACGCCGGATCGCCCGGTTCGACAACACCCTTCCAGATCTCCTCGTGCGTGCGCGTCTGCTGATAGAGCGGCACGGCAAGAATCGGCGCGAAGGCGAAGTACAAGCTCTTGAAATAGCGCGTGTTGAATTCGATGAAGTCATGCGCCGCGCGGTCGTAGTTCCAGTCGCGAAACAGTTCGGGATTCGTATCAAGCGTGAACGCATTGAGATGATCCGCGAA
>CALCTW010000064.1 GCA_937907055.1 uncultured Clostridia bacterium
GCTCTCCGCGATATGCCGCACTTCGTCCTTGTAGAACTCCTTCAGCGGTTCCGCCGTGCGGATGTCGGCCGGGATCGGCTTGGTCGTTTTATGCAGCACATCGTTCTGTGTCGTACCGCGCACGATCAGCGAAACATTTTCGTTTTCCCCGATCATTTCCATCAGCAGCGTCCTCAGCAGCGCGGAGATCACACGCTTCTTCTCCGCCGCGGCTGTAATTCCTTTTAACGCGGTCTCAAAGCGTTCTCTGGCATCGATCAGCGTGATGTCCATCCCCAGATCATCCCGGAAGCAACGGATAAAATCACTCACTTCCCGGGCGCGGAGCAGCCCTGTATCCGCGAAGAAGCACTTCACCCTGCCGGGCATCGCCTTATGGGCGATCAGCGCGGCCACGGCACTGTCCAGGCCGCCGGTCAGTCCGCACAGGACAGCCCCGTCTCCGCTGGCCTCCCGCATATCCTTCTGCATGGTCTCGATCAATTTATCATCGTTCCATTCAGTCGAACAGTTGCAGATCCCTCCGGCAAAATTCTTCAGCAGCATCGCGCTGTCAGGATCGTTGCTTTCCGCTTCCAGCTGCAGGCCATACACCGGCATCACATCATGCACATATCCAATCACCTGTTTTCCGGCCCGGACCAGCTCACTGATGCATCCGCCGATCTTCATCTCATAGGCTTTCTTCAGCATCCGTTCCTGATCATCAATGCCGTCTGTCACCACGGAATGACTGAAATGCAGGGACATCAGTTCTTTTTCACCGATCACATCCCCCACGCTGCCGCCCAGCAGCTCCAGCATCTTCAGGCTGGTGTCACCAAGGGCCAGCACAGGGATCCCGGCCTGCAGCAGGCGGCTGTCAAAATCGATCTCCCTTTCTCCCTCTGCCAACGCCGCCAGTACGATGCCCGACGGGGCGATCCGGATCACTTCTTCATAAGTGACATTGCTTTCCCGGATCAGCACGTTGATCCGCTCGGCGCGCAGCTTCCGCACGACTGAGTGGCATGCCGTATCCGAAAAGCCGATCACAAGCATACAATCCTGCATAATCATTGCCTTCCAGTTTGTTTCAGCCGCGAACGGCTGATCTTCATTGGCTTTCGTTATTCAGCCACCTGCCAGATCGTCAGATCATTCATGATCAGTTTTTCGATCTCGGCGTTCAGGCTCCGCTGGGTCTGCGGCCCGCAATTTCCGGTCGCCTCGATCCCGTGATCCTTCTGATACGCGGTCACCGCGTTCCGGGTCAGATCACCGTACTGGCCGGTCACGAACCGCTCCTCCAGATATCCCAGTTTCACCAGATATTCCTGAATCCTTCTTACCTTTTCGCCCTTATTCCCGAAGCTCATGCTCCAGTCCGCCAGGTCGTACACCGTGCCGTAGCCCTGAATACGCCAGTCATCCAGCGCGTAGGTCTGACGCTGCACCTTATCCGGCATATTGCCCTCAAGCACATGCAGATAGATCTTCCCGTCCGCGTTCAGCGTGCAGCATTCCACCATCGCCACGTGCGTGGTATCGCCATTCTCCAATATGGAGAAAAACACCCAGTCGCCCGGCTGTGGCACATAGGAATTGGCCGGGATGGTCGTTGTCTCGCCCTTATACCACTGGCTTCCCCAGTCCGGGATAAAGCCGAGGCGTGAAATATATCTTCCTTCACGGATAAACCAGTTCCGTCCCACATTCGTTCCGGAATACTTGGGATATACCTTCGTCAGCAGGTTCAGGCCATACTTCTGATCAGTCTGATCCACACACCAGCACAGGTATTCCGCGCACCATTGCGCTGTCGGGTCGCCGCTCCACTCGCCGTATTTCGTGCGTCCGCTCTTGCTTTCGGTATAGCCCAGTTCATCACGGGCCACATCCAGCAGCTTCAGCACATAATCCGGCACCTCCAGGATCGGCTCGATCACAGTTTCCCCCTCGCCGGGCACATACAGCTTCTGCTCTGTTTCCTGCGCATGGCAAACACATCCTGCTCCGAGAAGCAGAATGATCATCATCGACAACAGGCTTTTCACTGCACGTTTCATAAGATCTCCCGAGTACACGAAGAGCAGAAGACCGGCTTCCTCCGGATCTTTCCCGGATCCGGAGGATTGCCGATTCTTCTGTTCACTTCGTTGATGTCTTACTTATTGCGGTCTCCTCTGTGACGCACCGGCGTATCCGGATATCCTTCCGGATTCTGCGCGGGCATGCTCACGGGAGCCTGATATCCGCCGGCATTCGTGTTCTGCGCGGGGCGCGCGTAGGGGTTCACGGGCGCGGCAGGATTCGCGGCCGGATTGACGACCGGGTTCTGCGGCTGTGCAGGCGCGGCATAGGGTCTCGGTGCGGCGTTCCCCTGCTGCGGCGCGTAATTCCGGTACACGCTCTGCTGCTGCGCCGTCTGCTGGGTCGCTGCCGGTCTCTGCTGCGGGGTCTGCGCGGCGCTCCGGGCCTGACGGGCCTGCTGCGCTCTCACGGCGGCACGGCGGCGCTTATTGCGGGAATGCATCACATAAGCATAGGTTCCGGCACCGCCGCCGATCATCAGCACAGCGCCGATGCCAAGCACCAGTCCCAGCGCGCTGCCGTTGTCTTCATTCTTGTTTTCAGAATTCGGCAGATCCGCGTAGGTAGGATTGACAAATGCCTGACCGGGGGTCGGCGTGGAAGCCACGAAGGGTGTTTCTGTCGGCATCACAGTCGGGATCGCCGTCGCGATGATCTCCGGAAGCGGTGTCGGCGTGTAGGGGTTGAACGGTACATAGGTCGCGTTCACCGTAACGGTGCCGGGCAGCACGCCGTTATTATTCACGTTGAAGTCTTCCCAGCTCTGAATATTGTTCTGAGTCTGCTGAATATTTTCTTCACGCTGTGTGCTCTGGTATTCCGGGCTGTTCAGGAAGCCTTCGATCTCACTCACCTTCAGCACCGTCAGGTACTTTCCGGAAACATAGCCTTCCTTGCCGTCCGCCATCACGTGATACCACTTTTCACCGTTCACATTGGTATCACCCATCACCAGTACGAATTCATACTGATCCAGGTAATTCATCACATCACCGTTTGTACCGGCCGTGCGGCGCAGTCGCACCAGGTTGGTGTTGATGTAGCCGTAACTGCTGTCGCTCTCCTCCGTCACAGGCACCGGGGTAGCGATCACGATCGCGGGCGTTGCCGTTCTCAGGCTGCTGAGATACATCTCGATCTCCGTGCTCGTCATCGGGCGCAGCTGATCGGCGCGGATATAGCCGTACATATCCGCCACCTGCACCGCGTTCCACGCTTCGCCGCCCGAATAATTCTGTTCCACCACGAAGCAGGCGGTATTCTCGGTCAGCATGGTCTGAATATAGGCGGTATCGCTCGCGAAACTGCGCAGGGCCACCACACCCTTGGTGGTGTAATAGCCGGTATAAGGCGCGGGTGTCGGGGTCGTGATCGTGGGGGTCGCGGTCGCCATATTATTGATCCGGTCAAGATAGAAGCGGGCTTCATCATTGCCGATATGGCGGAGATAGCGATCCTGAATATAACCTTCATAGCCGGTCGCGGGCGCGTCCACGCTGTCCCACAGCTCGCCGTCCTGCCATACCTGCTCCACGATCAGCATCAGGGTGCTGTCATCCAGAATGGTAATAATACCGCTGTCTCCGGTATCGGTATAGCTGCGAAGCGCGGTGCGCTGCACCGTCAGGGCATATCCCTGATAGGGCTGCGGCGTCTCGGTCGCGATCACAGGCGGCACCGTCACATTCTCGGTATCCGGCACGAAAGGTGTCGGCACCGGCGTATAGGTCGGCGCGATCGTCACCACCGCCGTCACAGACGGCATGGTCGGCGCGGGGCTCTTCAGGCTGTTCTGGATCGCTTCGCTTTCGGAATAACTGTAAAGCTGCACATACTTGGAAAGCACATAGGCTTCCTTGCTGTTATACAGCACATGATACCAAATGCCGTCCTCTTCTTCGGAGGCATCCATCACCCAAACCTTGCGGTTCTTGTCCACCTGCTGCACCACCTTGCCGTTCTTGGAAGGGGTCTGACGCAGGTTCAGGCTGTTCACGGTGGTATAGCCCCAGGTGTAGATACCGCCGGAGATATCCGGCGTCACCACAGGCACAGGGGTCGGTGTCGCGGGCGCGGGGGTCGGCGTGATGCCGAGATACGCATCGATCTCCGCGTCGCTCAGCAGGCTGACCACATTTTCCTTCAGATAGCCAACCACGCCGTTCACTTCAACAAGATACCAGATCTCATTGCTGCCGGTCGTCACCTTGCCCATCACATGCGCCACATCCTCGCGGGTCACGATACCGATCTTGTTATTCGCGTCCTCCGTGGTCGGGGTCGCGCGGAAGTTGATCGTATCGCTCTTGGGACGCGCGTAGGTGTCCATCGGCTGCGCGTCATACACAGGCGCCGGCGTTTCGGTCGCGATCACGATGGGCTTGTACCAGAAGATCACATATTCGGGGGTCAGAGTATCGCCGCTCATCGTTACGGTCGCGGTCATGCCGTTCTTGCTGTTATCCAGTTCATAACCGTCCAGCAGATCCTCCGGCGCGGCCGTGATCACATTGCTTCCCTGCTCGCAGATCTTCAGCTGCGGTGTCGCGATATCGGTCCCATCCTCCGCCTTATAATACACGGAGATCGTACCGGTCTTGGCGCTGAAATAGAATACTACTTCATTCGGGGAGATCACACCGTCATTGGTGATATTGACCACCACAGTGCTCTCGCCCTTCACTTCATAGCCCACCGGCACCTTATCCTGTTCAACAGAGATCACACTTCCGGCTCCCACCGTGCACATTGCGGCGGTGGTGTAGAAATCGATCCCCGTATCCAGGTTCACATAGCGCACCTTCACCGTCAGATAAGGCGGCAGAGGGGTCGCGGTCACAGGCGCATCGGTCACAGGCGCGGGCGTCGGTGTCACAGGAACCTCCGTCACAGGCGCAGGAGTCTCGATCGCTTCATAATAGAAGGTCACAGTATAGGTGCTCGCGCCGTTCGCGTCCACAAACACCGCGACGGGAGCGTCATCCAGGCAGCGGTAGCCCTCCGGCAGCGCGTCCGGCGCGCAGGGGATCAGCGTTTCACCGGCTTCGCACAGCACGCTCTGAGCGGTGGCGATCTCGTTGCCGTTCATCGTCATATAGCGCACGGTCACTGTCTGCGGCAGAACAACAGGTTCGGGCGTCACTACAGCTTCGGGAGCCTCATAATAGTAGGTGAACATCACCACATTCTGGCTCAGAGTACCGTCTTCATAGCCGATAACGGTCAGGCTCTCATTGGTGGAATAATAATTCTCGGGCAGATTCACGGGCGCGGGATAAACGGTGTTTTCACCGGCATAAACAGCCTGCTGTGTATCATCCGCTATGCGGATCCCGTCTTCCTCATTGTAATACTGCACCGTCACATACTGCGGCCATTCCACCTTCTGCACAGGCGCGTTATAGTGGTAGTAGAAGGTGATCAGCTCCTGATCGGGATTGCCGAATTCATCCACCATTACCAGTTCATAAGCATTTTCGTCATCCGGGATATAATCCGGCAGCAGATCATTCGGCGTCGGACGCACTTCATTCGCGCCCTCATACAGGGCATACAGGGTATCACCGGCCACCTGCACAGTACCATCCGCGCTCATATAACGAACGGTGATATAGACAGGCCATTCCACCGCGAGCACGGGTTCTTCATAGATATAAATGAACGTGATCTCGTTCTTATCCAGTGTGCCGTCACTCAGCGCGGTCACCGTCTCGGAATCATTCTCATTCAGCGGCGCGTAGTTTTCCGGCAGCGCGGCAGGAGAGGCATAGATCGTGTTCGTGCCTTCGTATACCGCGGCCAGGGTATCCTCTGCCACCTCGGTCCCATCTTCCGCGCGGTAATGCACCGTCACATACTTCGGCCACTCCACGGGCGCCACATAGTTATAGACGTAAACGACCTCGCTCTTATCCAGATCGCCGTTGCTGTCCGCGATGACGATTTCGGTCTTGCCCTCTTCCACGGGCACGTAGTTGGGCTGCAGGTCATAGGGCTGCGCCTGAACAGCGTTCGTTCCTTCGTAGATCGCGGTCATGGTATCAGAGGCCACCGCGTTGCCGTTCGCGTCCGCGTAATGCACGGTCACATACTTCGGCCATTCCACAGGGGTAACATACACATAAGTGAAATAGACGTCTGTTTTGTCCAGATTGCCCTCAGCGTCAGCGTACACAACTTCAGTCGCGTCCGCAGCCACGTAATTGGGCTGCAGATCGCCGGGCTGCGGCGTAACATAAGTCATGCCTTCATTCACGGCGACCGCTGTATCGGAGGCCACCGCGCTGCCGTTCGCGTCCACATAATGCACCGTCACATACTTCGGCCATTCCACAGGTGCCTTATAAGTATAGGTGAAAGTGATCTCATTGCGGTCCAGATTGCCGTTGGCATCCGCGTTGACCGTCTCGCTGAAGCTGCCCATCAGTTCATAGCCCTGCTTCAGATCCCACGGTTCGGGATAGATCGTCGTACTGCCCTCGTACACGCTCACCACGGTATCGCTGGCAGCCATGCTGCCGTCAGTACCGCGGTAATGCACAGTCACGGGCAGCGGCCAGGAGACATTCACAGGCTCCGGCGGCATCACATTCCCGATCGAGATATAAAGGCGGAAGGGTGTTCCGTAAACATCATTCTCCCTGAAGGCGGTCACGATGACAGGTTCAGCCGTCTTCAGATCAGAACCGGCGTTCTTCACCATCATCAGCGTCTCACCCGTCGCGGGCATAAAGGCCACATACGTGCCTGTCGGATCCTCCACCGAAAGGGTCAGCGCGTTCAGATCCGTTCCGGAAGGCACAGACACCCACCAGCTGTTCTCATAACCGGCATACGGAATGATCTGCGCCATATACATCTGGGGCATGCCATATCCGTCCACAGCGTTAACAGAGATCAAAAGCTGTTCCTCAACGGTCAGCGCGAAAGCCGTGCTTCCCATCACCAATGCCAATACGCACAGCAGACACAGCAGCGCGCGCGCAAGAATGCCTTTTTTCATCAGAACTCCCCCTTGTTGTCCAATCTCTATAAAATACGTTTTATCTATCTTCACAGGAAGATGGGTATTCCTCTCCATCTTCCTGTATAATATTACGCCGAAAGCAGGCCGATGTCAATCTTTCCATTGTCCGCCGCTCCGGCAGGAAACCCGTTCACCCCGTCGAAAGTATATAGGTATATTTTTTGAAAGGTCGTATTCCCATGATCCATGATCAGGCTTTGAAGGAGACCGCGCTCAGCGGCGAACAGGTCTTTGAAGGCAAGCTCATCCGGGTGGAGCACTGGCAGGTCGCCCTGCCGAACAGCCGGACATCCATGCGTGAGGTCGTCCGGCACAACGGTGCCGTCGCGGTCGTTCCGCTTGATGAAAACGGCTGCGTCACACTCGTCCGTCAGTACCGTTTCGCGATCGATCAGCTCACATGGGAGATCCCGGCCGGCAAGCTGGACAGCCCGGATGAGGATCCGCTTTCCGCCGCGCGCCGTGAACTTGAAGAAGAGACCGGGCTTCACGCCGCCAGCTGGACACACCTGACCACCATCGATACCACGCCGGGCTTCTGTGATGAACGCATCACCCTCTACCTCGCCACCGGTCTATCCCAGCATCAGGCGCATACCGATGAAGATGAATTTCTCGCTGTCAGCAGGTTCCCGCTCGAACAGGCAATCGCCCGTGTCATGAGCGGTGAATTCCGGGACAGCAAAACGATCATCGGTCTGCTGATGGCTCAAAAGGCCCATTACCTATCCAAGGGCGAGCCGCTCTTCCCCCTTTCAAACATACAACGCACAAGATGCTCCGTTTCTTCCATGTCTGAAAATAATTTGTAAAATATGAAGAATGAACTGACTTACGATCAGATGCGGCTGCTCTTCGCCCGCATCCCCGCGATCGAGACCGATCGCCTCCTTCTTCGCCGTCTGCGCATGTCCGATCTCAGGGATATGTACGCCTACGCCTCCGATCCCGCTGTCGCGGAGCATGTGCTGTGGCACGCGCACACCTCGCTTTCCGATACCAAAGTCCAGCTCCGCGGCGCCATCCGCCAATACCGCCGCGGGGATCCGTCCTCCTGGGCCATCGTGCTCAAGTCTACCGGGCATATGGTCGGCACCATCGGTTTCATGTGGGTCAATGCCGAGCATCAGACCGGAGAGATCGGTTACAGCCTTGCCCGTTCCTGCTGGAATCAGGGGCTGATGACCGAAGCCGTCCAGGCTGTGCTGGGCTTTGCCTTTGATCGTCTCGGTCTCAACCGCGTCGAAGCGCAGCACGAGACCATTAATCCGGCCAGCGGTCGCGTAATGCAGAAATGCGGCATGCGTCTTGAGGGCATCCTGCGTGACCGGGTCCGCAATAAAGGCGTTTACCGGGATACAGCCCTTTACAGCATTCTGAAAAGCGAGTATAATAATCATGCTGCTGACAGTTCACCTTCCTCCCCTGTTACGGAATAATGATCCTGTCAATGGTTACGCTGTATCTTAATTATTAATAATAAAGGAGATATCATATGTTCGTTTATCAGTGCAAGGGCACCTGCGCCCGTCAGATCGAACTGGAGATCAACAACGAAGGCATCATCACCCATTGCAAATTCATCGGCGGCTGCACGGGCAATACCACCGGCGTGGCCAAGCTGGTCACCGGCCGCAAAGCCAATGAAGTTAAGGATCTTCTCCGCGGCACTCTCTGCCGTCCCACCACCTCCTGCCCGGATCAGCTTTCCTATGCCATCGAAACCTGCATGGCGCAGAACGCCTGATCAGACGGAGGTCATTCCATGAAAGCCAATAAAAAAGAAGAGCGCAAGAAGCTCATGATCCGTGTTGTCTGCATCGTCCTGTGCGTGGCCATGATCGTCACCCTGCTCACCACGGCCATCATCAGCTGCGTCGGCTGACCGCTGCGTTCCGTCAGCCTGTCAACACAAAACCGGTGTGAACCGCTTCCCTTCCAAAGAAGCATTCACACCGGTTTTTATTTTTGTTCTGTCTGGTCTCAGTTCACTTTATCCGAGGTGCCGAAATAGATCATGCTGCTCAGTGAGCGGATGCTGCCGCCCGTGCGGTTCAATCGCTTCCCCATGAACATCAGGCAGGCCGTGCCGCCGCCGTCCAGGTTCAGCGCCTCCACGCATCCGCGCTCCAGCATCAGTTCCGCCATCCAGTCCATATACACGCCCAGGATCGACTCGTCATCCTGACGGCCGTCCGCCGTCACGATCAGATAATGATAGGGCTCGATCATGCCGATGGCCATCCGCGGCTCCTTGTAGTGATAGTAGTCCTTATTCAGCATATTGGCGGTCAGCTCGCCGTTCTGGATCATCACAGGGCCGAAGGCAAACACATTCGTCGCGCCGGCATCCAGATATTCCTGCGCCTTATACGCGTCCGACAGGAAGGTCTTCATGCTGCCGTCATCATATACCGCCAGCACCTCCAGGTTCGGGAAATGCGGCCTGTTCGCCTTATAGGTCGTGTCATTGATGATCATCCCGTTGCGCACGATGATGCCCATCGTCTCATTGTTCGCGTAGCGGTGAGCATAATAGTCATCCGAGATCGCCAGCACGCAATGATTCTCGCTCACCAGCTGCGCCGGCGCCACGCGATTAAGACCGACCGTGGATTTTCCCTGCGAAAGCGCCGTCATCAGCGGAGTTTCGGGAGAGGCGTAGATATCGCACTCATACCAGCGCGTATTCGGCCGTTTTTCTTCATGGCGTGTAATCTCGATCGACAGGGAACCGCTGATATACCGCCACAGGCCCAGTTCTTCATCGATCATGATATATTCCGTTTCCCCTGCCGCTTCTGTATCCAGAAAGCCCTTTTCCGTCAGCGGAGGCGGAGTCGGTGTCGGCACAGGCGTCGGGCTGGGCGTCGGCACAGCCGTCGGAACCGGCGTCGTTCCCTTCCATTTGCATTCATCCGAAAAGATAAATTCCTGCAGCTCCGGTGTCGCGACGCCGGTCTCCGGCAGCCCGTTTGCCTTCTGCAGCTGCTTCACGCGTTCAGTGGTCGTTTCCGTGTAGGTGCTGTTCATATTCAGGGTATTAAAATACCCCAGGTAATACATGCGCTCCTTCAGGGCATACACATCATCGCCGCTGTCTCCCTGCCTCAGGGTACGGTACTGCGTTTCCGCTGTCGCGGCGCTCATCAGCATCACGCCCAGCAGAAGGATCGCCATAGCAAACAGCACACGCGCCAGTTTTTTCATTCCGGATTCGTTCTTCATCATCAGATCCTGTTTTCCTTTATCTGTTCGTCCGGTTCGGCCCGCGCCGCGGACCATACTCCGGCTTATTTGTCTATTTCGCCGCGAACTGATGTTTTCCTGTTTTTCAGGCTCTCAAATCATCATGATCACAGTCATTTTTTCTGTTTTTCTTTTGTCAGGGTCTTAAGAAAGGCGGTCCGGCAGTTCCCCGCGCCCCGGCCGCCTATCAGCTTCGGGAGCAGAACAGCATTATCAGGCGCTGATCCGCGTACTGTCTCCACCATCAAAAAACCGCGGCAGTCCTTCTTCTCAGAATCAGAACTGCCGCGGCTCTGTTCAGGCGATTATTCGCTCAGAACCTTCTCCCAGTAGTTGTTATACAGGCTCAGGGTCTTGTCATCCAGATCATGATAGAACTCGCAGCGGGCGATCACTTCGTCAGAAGGATTGATCGTGCTGTTCTCGGTGTACTCTTCACCCATCAGATCGATGGCGCCCTGGTTAGGGCTGGAGTAGTAGATGTATTCGCAGTTCATCTGCGCGATGTCGGGGCGGCACAGGAAGTTGATCAGCTTCTCAGCGTTCTCCTTGTTCTTCGCGCTGGTGGGGATTACGAAGGGATCGATCCAGATGTTGCTGCCCTCTTCAGGAACCGCGTAATCCAGGTTCTCGTTGCCGTCCATAGCGTACAGCGCGTCACCGCTGTAAACCACAGCCAGCGCGGCTTCGCCGTTCATCATCATGTCCTTGGTCTCATCAACGTAATAGGCCTTTACAAGGGGCTTCTGCTCACGCAGAATATCCAGCGCGGCCTTCAGTTCCTTGCGGTCGGCACTGTTCATGCTGTAACCGTTCATGATCAGGCCGATGCCCATGGTATCACGAAGGCTGTTCATCATGATGATCTCATTGGCATACTTCTCGTCCCACAGCACCTTCCAGGTCGTCACTTCTTCCTCGGAAACGCGGGTCGTATCATACAGAATGCCCAGTGTGCCCCACATGAAGGGAACCGTATACTTGCTCTCGGGATCATAGTCGGCGTGCTTCAGGTTCTCCTTGATATAGGAAAAGTTCGGCACATTATCCATATTGATCTCCTGGATCAGGCCTTCCTTGATCATGCGTTCCACCATATAATCGGAAGGAACGACCACATCATAAGCGCCTTCATTGGCACGCATGGAAACCAGCATTTCTTCGTTCTGAGTAAAATACATGCAGTTGACCTGAATACCGGTTTCGTCTTCAAAGATCTTCAGCACTTCCGGATCCATGTAATCAAACCAGTTGTACAGGTTTACGACTTCCTGCGCGGAAGCGAAGGAGACCATGGAAAGGAACATGACCACTGCCAGGAAAAGAGCCATCCACTTTTTCATTGTCGTTATCCTCCTCAATGTTTCACGGATACGTATCTGTATCCTTTTATTTCAAAGCTATGCTTTGGAATCGATGTCAGGTTTTCCGGATTACTTTCTCTCATCCGGCTCCGTGGTACGCTTGTTCACCACGATCAGCAGCACCAGCATCACCACAAACATGATGGAGCTCAGCGCGTACATCGTAGGCTTGATGCCCTTGCGTGCCTCGGAATAAATGAGCGTTGACAGGTTCTGCACCAGCGGAGAGGTGGTGAAGTAACTGATCGTAAAGTCATCCAGCGACAGGGTAAACGCGAAGATCGCGCCGGTCACCACACCGGGCAGGATCTGCGGCACGATCACATGACGCAGCGCGTAGCCGGGTGTCGCGCCCAGATCCAGCGCGGCCTCATAGGTGTTCTGGTTCATCTGCTGTAGCTTCGGCATCACCGATACGATGACATACGGAATATCAAATGTGATATGCGCGCACAGCATGGTGATATAGCCACGTTCCACACGGGTAAAGATGAACAGCAGCATCAGCGAAACACCGGTCACGATATCCGGCATGGTCATGGGGATGTTGTTCAGCATCAGCATGATATTGCGCGGTCTGTTTTTCATCGAATAGATACCGATGGCGGCCAGTGTGCCGATCAGTGTCGCGAAGACAGTCGCCAGCGCTGCGATCGACAGTGTGATGCCCAACGCCTTCATGATCTCATCGTTCTTGAACAGTTCACCGTACCAGGCAAAGGAGAAGCCCTCCCAGTTCGCGCGGCTCTTGCCGGCGTTGAAGCTGAAAACGATCATCATGATGATCGGGATATACATGAAGAAGATCAGCAATCCCAGATAAACACGTTTCATCAGCTTGCTCATCAGGCCGCGCCTCCTTCCCCTTTGGGATCTGCCTTGCGCAGGATTCCCAGCGACAACAGCATCAGGATGACCATGATCAGGGACATCGCGCTGCCGCGGTTCCATTCAGCCATGGAGATGCCCAGAAATTTCTTTTCGATCAGATCGCCGAACAGCGTCACCTTGTTGCCGCCCAGCAGCTTGCTGATATAGAAAGTGGTCACAGCCGGCATGAATACCATGGTAATACCGCTCACGACACCGGGGATGGACAGGGGCATCGTCACCTTATACAGGGTCTGCCAGCGGTTGCAGCCCAGATCCATCGCGGCCTCGTTCAGCCGATAATCCATCTTGTTCAGCACATTGTAGATCGGGAATACCATGAAAGGCAGGAAGTTGTACACCATGCCCAGCATAACGGCTTCCGGTGTATTCAGGATCTGTACCTTGCCCAGACCGAACCAGCCGAGGATCGCGTTCAATACGCCGTTCTCCTCCAGCACCGCCATCAGGGCCACCGTGCGCAGCAGGAAGTTCATCCACATGGGCACGATGAACAGCACGATCAGTACCGCGCCTTCCTTGATCTCCCGGTCGGCCATGAACAGCGCCGCCGGATAAGCAAGCAGCAGGCAGATCACCGTACACAGGAAGGCCATCCACAGGGAACGGGTGAAGGTGGACACATAGATGCCGCCGTAGCCCAGATCCCAGTCCTCCAGGATCTCCTGCTCCGTGCGCGGCACATAGGTCGGATCCTCTGCCGCCAGCTCCTGCTCGTAAGCCAGTTCTTCCTCGATATCCTCAAGCGAGTTCTGGCGGTCCGCGTAGTTGCTGTCATAGAAGCTGTAGAAGTTATCAAGGGTCAGGTTACCGTTCACATCCGTGAACGCGTAATACCCGATCAGCAGCAGCGGTACCACCGTAAAAATGATGATCCACAGCACATAGGGCGAAGCGAAGATCGGGCGCTTGATCCCGCGGTTCTTGCGGATATACCACACGATCATGCCGATAAACGCGACCAGTCCCAGCGCCATCAGGATGTAGCCCCATACGGGCAGCTCGATATTAGTCACGTTTCATCGCGCCTCCCGCTTCATAAGGATCCCAGTCATCCATCGGATGCATGATATGGATGTTGAAGGGCACCACGCTCAAACCCACACGGCTGCCTTCCGGCTGCATGGTCGTGGAATGCACCTTCCATGTCGAATGGCCGGCATCGATGATCATTTCATAATGCACGCCCTTGAACAGCACGCTCTTCACGGTACCGGTGATCTGTCCCACATCCTCGCCCACGATCAGGATATCCTCAGGGCGTACCACAACATCCACCGGCGCGTTCTCGCCAAAGCCGTAGTCCACGCAGTTGAAGCGGGCGTTGCAGAATTCCACCAGTTCATCCTCGATCATGGTGCCGCGGAAGATATTGCTCTCACCGATGAAGTTCGCGACGAACGCGTTCTTGGGTTCATCGTAGATCTCCTTGGGCTTGCCGATCTGGAGGATGTTGCCGTTGCGCATCACGACGATGGTATCGCTCATGGTCAGCGCTTCCTCCTGATCGTGCGTAACATACAGGAAAGTGATGCCCAGACGCTGCTGCATGTTCTTGATCTCCAGCTGCATCTCCTTGCGCAGCTTCAAGTCCAGCGCGCCCAGCGGCTCATCCAGAAGCAGCATTTCAGGCTCATTTACCAGCGCGCGCGCGATCGCAATACGCTGCTGCTGACCGCCGGAAAGCGAGTCCACACCGCGCTTGCCGTACCCCTCCAGATTTACCAGATCCAGCATCTTGTCCACTTTCTTGTCGATCTCGCCCTTACTCATCTTCTTCAGTTTCAGACCGAAAGCGATATTGTCATGCACATTCAGATGCGGGAAAAGCGCGTATTTCTGGAAAACGGTGTTTACGCGGCGCTTGTACGCCGGCAGACCGCTGATATCCTTGCCGTCAAAGATCACCTTGCCGGAATCCGCCTGCTCAAAACCGCCGATGATGCGGAGCGTTGTGGTCTTGCCGCAGCCGGAAGGGCCCAGCAGTGTCACAAACTCCTTTTTTTTCACATAAAGACTGATATTGTTCAGTACCGTCACATCACCGTACTGCTTGGTGATGTTCTCCAGCGAGATCAGCCGGGATTCATCTCCGTTAATCTTCTCATCAGCGAAAACGTTCGCGTTCTTCTTCTGTTCCTGCATATGTCCAGATCCCTTTCCGAATCGTTTGATTTGTTAAACAACGGTCGCCCTCTCAGAAGGTGGGCGGATTGGAGATCCACAGCACCTTGGCGGTCCTGCTTCCGCGGTTTATCAGGTAATGATCCTGCGCCGGATGAATACAGAAGCTTTCACCGGTCTTCACCTTGTATCGTTTTTCCCCGATGACCAGCGTCACAGTCCCTGAAAGCACATAGCCGAATTCCTCGCCCTCGTGCGGCGGCAGCTCCATGCTCTTTCCCCCGCCTTCCATCTAAATCAGGATCGGCTCCATCGCGTTTTTCTGCGCGCTGGGGATCAGCCATGTCACCTTGCCCTTCAGGATCTCATCGTCTTCCTTCTCAAACATATCGTTCGCGCTGAAAACGATCTTTTCTTCTTCTTTTGTTTTGCTGAAGAACTCCTGTAGCGAGGAGCCGAGGCACTCCAGCATATCCGTTAATGTCGCGATGCTCGGAGAGGCCAGATTTCTTTCCACCTGTGAGATAAAGCCTTTGCTCAGCTCACAGCGGTCCGCCATCTCCTCCTGCGTCAGGTTGCGCTGCAATCGCAGCAGTCGCAGGCTCTCGCCGATATCCATCTTTCCATTCATTGCAAAACCCTCCGTTTTGCCTGAAATGTTTAGTATAACTTAACCTGTTGTCGCACTTGAAAGTTTAGTGATCCTAAACCGGCAAGCACAACGTATTAAAACATAACGCGCCCCGCCTGTCAATCATTTTTTTCACCATTTTCAAAACTTTTTTCGTCCTTTTTCCTGCCAAACCCCATTAATCCGCTTTTTACCCCGCAGACACTCCGCGGACACACGAACAAAATCCCCCTTCACGCCTTGTAATATAAGGTTTTTCCGTTTTTTCGCCTTTTCTGTTTTCCTTTCGTTCCCCTTCTGTTTTCGCGTGTTTTCACCCCCGGCTTTTCGGTCTTTCGTTTTTCATTTTTCACGTTTTCCGCGTACCGTATCCGGTTTGCCGTTCTTCATCGCCTGTTTTTCGCCTTATCGGGTCATTATCTTGCCATCCCGTCGGGATTGTTTTTTACCTGTTTTCTCCCGAAACCCTTGGGTTAATGCTGATAAGGATAAAATCTATCAGCCGTCGAACGAGTGTACATTTTCTCAGCTGAACAAAACGAAGTGTATTACAAGGAGGACGAACCCATGAGTAATTTGGCAAAGTATATTCATGATGACAGCAATGGCTTAAAATATACTCTGTGCATCGTGACTACTATCTGCCTGATCCGGGCGATGAGCCGGGTTATTCCTTGGGCAAGTATGGCATGATGCGAATGCAATACCTGAAGGAGCATCGTCCTGGCCTGTACACCGGGCTGCTGCTCTCCGGCAAGCTGAATAATGATCTGCACCAGGTTGATGTACAGGCGCAGCATCTGCTGGACACGATGATACCGCAGATGGCGAAAGAAGCCGGTGTGACAGAGCATCTGAAAATGATGGATCAGCTTCGTTGGGTCGGGATGATGAACGCCATCAAGAGTCAGGCTGAAGAAATCATTTGGAATGAAATCATTCATAAGTAAAATGAACGGGTGCTGCTGTAAATGCAGTACCCGCCTTATTGTGACCAACCAGGAAGAAGATGATTTTGTCTTTATTTCTGAAGGAAATCGCTAATAGTCACAACTCCACCATCATTAGTACGATTATTCTCGACACTCTTTACTACTCCGGTATGTGCATCAATAATCACAAACCGTGTTGCAGAAGCAATTCTCCATTCAGGCTGTTCAGGGTTAGTGACAATGTAGAACACATAGACATCATCTGCAGTTAGTTTGTCGCCAAAGTGCTCTTTAATCACCATAAGGGCAATGCCGACTGCATCATCCTGTGTGATTGCTTTGCTATCAGGCATCCCATTAATATTCCTTGTCCACTCCCAAACTCCGCTGCCCTTGCCTTCGAAATAGGGATGATTCAACGCATACTCATTTACGATCGGGCCCCATACCGTTGAAAATGCAGCTTTCTCTTCAAGAGTCCACGCGTAATAATAATTTCCCTTCGAATTCATAAAGTCTTCAGTCATTCCAAGTTCACTACAGCGCTTCCGCCAAATATCTGCAAGTGTTTCATACTGCCGATTGACAGAATCAAACAGTTTTCCAGCAGGTTCAGCATCAATATAGCTGCCATCAAATCCCAACAGAACATTCCATTTGACTTCACCATGATTGCTCCAAGTAATAAGCCAAACAGGTTCTTCACCGTTGCAATACAGATCGCAATAGATAAGCTTTGCCGTAGCCTCCATGAAATCAAGATCCGTGTACGGTACATTCATAATTTCACCCAACGCGGATCTTGCTTCAGCAATTGCAATATCTGTAGATACACAGTCTGCAGAGACTTCCGCCGCCTTCGCGCCTGCATCGATTTCACAGTTCCAAGGATAGAATTCTGTCTTGGGTCCAGATACACCAAGCATCTCGCCAGTTCGCGTCATATAGATACGATACGCAAGTCCATAACCAAAGTTAATCTCCCAGAACGGTTCGTCGCTTGGTGCACCCACAGTATTATAAGGATCCATGGAGAAGATAGCATCAACACTCATCGCATTCAACCGATCCTCTTCAAGACTAAACATTGCCAATACAGATTTCTTTGCGATACCAATCGCTTCATTACGAGTTATATCTGTATCACTCGGTACTACGTAAATTGGCCAATCCATTCCATACTTCCCATACTGTTGCAAAATGGATGTATACAGCGCTCGGTTCTCATCCGACCACATTTCAATCGGGCCGAGTTCACGAGCCATAGCATTATAGGTATCAATGTATGTCATACCTTCAAAATGCATCGCCAGAACTTCGTCAGCCACTTCTTGTCTTTCGGATTCATGAGTTGTTCTCCAAAGATTTGCTTCTTCTTCACTCAGAACTTCGCAGTCACTCATTAGCTTAACCAATTCAACCCTTGCATTGGATGGCCATTGTTCGTATTCACCATAAGTATTCTCCAATGCTGCAAATCCTCCAAAATAATTTGTCAGTCCAATTGCTAATGCAGTAACCGTAAACAGCATCAAAATCAAAGCTGCAACAAAACCAATAGACATCTTTTTTTTCATAACTATTCCGTCCTTTCCAATGCGTTCCGCATTCGCTGCGTTCAGCACACGCTGTGCAAGGTACGGGTTAGGCTGGATGAAGGCTGCGTCTTGATTCATAGCCTTCTGGACTTTCTTTACATTCTCACGATACTCATCCATACAGATACTCCTTTCCCAGTACGTCATGCAGCTTCGCATGCGCTTTTTTGATTCTTCTTGAAACCATTGATATCGTAATGCCGCTGATATTGGCAATCTCCTGCATCGTCAGCTCCTGGTAATAGTAGAGGATGATAACCTCTTTCAGCTTGTCAGGCAACTGCTGTATAGCCGCCGCAAGATCAGCGGCATCCTGATCGTATTGACCATTGACGGCGATTTGCATATCCTCCGGCACGATGTTGCGATTGGTATGCCTGAACCAGGCACTCCTGTGCAGATTCCGGCATTCATTGATCGCTATTTTAGTCAACCAGGTCTTTTCACTGCTGTCTCCACGGAACGTGTCCAATGCCTTGTATGCTCGCAGGAATGTCTCCTGTACCGCGTCTTCTGCTAATACACGTTCATGGAGGTATGCATAGCATATTGTCAGCAGTGAGGATTGATACTGTTCTACCATCCGTGTCAGTCGTTCTTCTCGGTTGCTGTCCGGGCCCTTGACAACTTCCATCTGCTGATCACCTCCTTCACATGATTAGACACATCATAGCACATTTTGTTGAATGGTTTTTCCTTTTCTTTTA
Organism: uncultured Clostridia bacterium; assembly: GCA_937907055.1. GTDB lineage: Bacteria > Bacillota > Clostridia > Christensenellales > Aristaeellaceae > ZC3RG03. Next base: position 18,596 of record CALCTW010000064.1, read on the forward strand.
TATAATTTTGGCAGTCACTGCATGATGATGCTGTGACTGCCATTTTGTGATCCGGAGGGTGTCCTACCACTATGGATGCAGGATTAGCCCTTTCACATGATCGTTCCATCGGGAGACAGAGATACATACTCTTCACTATTATCCGGAAAACGGATGGTAATCAAGTAGACCATATGCTCATGATTCACATCGCCGGCCTGTGTCATATAGTGCCAAATTACAGTAGAGCCTTTCAGCGCGTCTGGTGAATATCCTTTTTTCTGCAAATGATTCAGCGCAATCTCAATTGCTTCTCCGGGCTTAATGGCTTCATCGCCAGGGGTAAGATAGACATCAACATCACTTTCGACTGTCCACAAACCAACTGTAAACATCAAATCAGAGTACCAGACCCAAGTATCATTTTGCCAGTCAGTGTACGGCCCCATTTCGATCCATGCAATCCGGTCGATGCTAATCCACTCCAAATCATTGGGATAGGCTTCTGCACCGTATCGTTTGAGCATATAATGATCAATCTCATCCTCGGATGCATGCTCAAGATGATCTGCCTGCACATCGTCAAGCAATCCATTCTTGTTCATGACTTGCAACATATAGTGTTTCTCATCCAGTGTCCAGTCTGCATAGTCACCGCTATTCAGAGTAAGTTGTGCTAACTCTGAAAAAAACTCTGGCAAAAGAGTACATGGCGACGTGGCTATTTCTGTTGCTTCGGACAGAGTGGGTGATTTTGCCGGATATTTGGTAGCTTCTTCTGCTAAACAGATTTGACAGAACAGGCATACGCATAACAGAATAGAAATCAAGTGTTTCATAGAAACCTCCTTTTAATACCACTTAATATCGTTTTCCAGCTCCTGACCGGGAGAAACTAACGGGAATTGTTCAACCGATCTTACCTCGCCGGTCCGTACATTGATCCTTGATTGCCTGCATGGTGCGATCACCTCCTTTTCACCTATTTAGACGCGAATTGTTTTCCTTTTTATCGATGAAATTCAAAAAATATAAAAAATGCTTGTCAATATAGAGAAATACAGAACTTGAAAAGACCGGGAAGTCGCCCTCTCGGCCTGGGTCACATTATCTGAAACTCGCGTTGATCAGTTTGCCGTTCACAGCGTTGATTTCGCCCCAGGAAAAATCACGCTCGTGAGCAGCGGTCTCAGCATCCTTGTATACATAAACAATCACTGCGGGACATTCAATTCAATATCAAAGCGCAATCAAATCGTGAATGAGTATATTCAGAAAATCATCGTCCATGCGCCGGAGAAAGACAAGGGAATCCGGACACAGCGCATCCAGATCGTATTCAACTTTGCAGATGCAGTAATGGATTCGCCGCTGAATGCATCCGCGGAGATTGTGACAAGCAGACAAGCAAAAACGGCATGACTTTCGCCATACCGTTTTGCTAAGGCAATTGTTCCTTATCCGTAATAACCCTTGCTTTTCGGTTCTGTTTGTGCTATTCTTTTAAGGTCAAAGATAGACAAACGTCTTTGACTGCTACGGAGGTGATCTTTATGCGTATCAGTGATATGATCGAAAACTTCATTAAAGAAATGATGCAGGAGGAACAGCCGGAGATCGAGCTCAAACGCAATGAGCTGGCCGAATACTTTCATTGCGCCCCTTCTCAGATCAACTATGTTCTGGCCACCCGTTTCACACCCGATCACGGCTATGTCATCAACAGCCAGCGCGGCGGCGGCGGCTGTATCCGCATCATCCGTGTCAACCGCACAGGGGATGAGCATCTGGCCTATCTCATGCAGCAGCGCATCGGAGATTCTCTTGATGAGCAGACTGCCGCTGTCCTTTGCCGTCATCTTGCTGAAAAGGGCATTGTCTCCGCAGAAGAAAGCGCCACCATGTACGCCGCGCTTTCCCCCGCTTCCTTCAGTATCCCCATCCCGGAGAATCTCAAAAATGTCCTGCGCGCCCGCATCATGAAAAACATGCTGCTCTCCATCGCGCAGCGGCACTGACCGTCTTTTCATACCCCATCGCTTTTTTCAAGGAGTCATTTATGATCTGTGATGAATGCGGCAGAAACAATGCCGAGGTCATGATCACCACCATCGTCAACGGGCAAAGCGTTTCCAAACATCTTTGCCGTCAGTGTGTCAAAAAGTATCAGAACGGTTCCATCCACGGCGTTCTGGCTGCCGTCCTCGCCACCATGGCGCAGAAGCAGCAGGTCGCGGACGACAGCACCTGTCCCGCCTGTCAGATGACCTTTTCCGAATTTCAGAAGACCGGCCTGCTCGGCTGCGCGGATTGCTATCAGGCCTTCCGCTCCCAGCTGACGGATCTGCTCACCCGTGTACAGGGGCGCACCCAGCACGCCGGCAAATGCCCGGAGCGCGGCGAGCAGACACAGCGTCATCTATCCCAAATCGGTGAACTTCGCGCGAAGATGGAAGAAGCCATCGCCGCGGAGGATTATGAACAGGCAGCCGTCTACCGCGACCGTATCCGGGAGGCCCAGGCGGAGTTTGATCGCCTGAAGGCCGAAAAAGCCCGTCAGGAAAGCGAAGGTGATCTGAATGGGTGATGTCATCATGTCCTCCAAGGTGCGCCTTGCCCGCAATTTTGCCGATCTCCCCTTCCGAGACCGCATGTCCATCACGCAAAGTGAACTTTGCTCCGGCCGCGTTCTCGGTGTCATGAAAAATCTTTCCGAGGAATATCATTATTTCCCCATGCAGTCCATCAGCGAGGAGCTGCGGGACCGTATGCTTGAAAAAGGTCTCATCACATCCGAGCTTTGCGGCAACGAGATCCCGGGCAGCGTGCTTATCCGCAAGGATGAAAAAATGTCCGTCATGATCAACGAAGACGATCATCTGCGCATCCTTTCCTTTGCTCCGGGCGATGATCTCATCACTGCCTATCGTTCCGCCTCCGCGCTTGAGGACGCTTTCGCCTCGCAGCTTGTTTTCGCTTTTGATGATCAGTGGGGCTATCTCACCGCCTGCCCCACCAACACCGGCACCGGTATGCGCGCCAGCGTGCTCATGCATCTGCCGGTCCTCACGCAGCAAAAGCAACTCGGCAATGCCATCCAGCTGGCCAGCCGCCTCGGCATGTCCCTGCGCGGTGTTTACGGCGAGGGCAACGAAGCGCTCGGCAACATCTACATGCTCTCCAATCAGATCACGCTCGGCCGCACCGAGCATGAGATCATCGACACGCTTTCCACCGTCGCGCGGGAACTGAACGCCATGGAAAACGCCTTCCGTGAAAAGTCCTACGGCGAGGATCCTGCCGCCTTTGAGGACCGTGTTTTCCGTTCGGTCGGCGCGCTGCTCTATGCCCGCCGCATGGAACAGAAGGAATTCATGTCCCGCTGGTCCGATCTGCGCCTTGCCTGTGAGCACGGCCTCACTGCCTTCCCCGCTGCCGCCTGTGATGATCTGCTCATCCACGCGCAGCCCTCGCATATCAGCGATTACGCCGAAAAGCATTCGCTCACCGGCACACCCGAAGAAAATCTTTCCGCTTATATTCGTACGATCCTCAAACCGGAGGTGATCTGACATGGCCATATTCGGTCGATTCAATGAACGCGCCCAGCGTGTCCTCGGCGGGGCGCACGCGCTGTCCATCGGCATGCGCGCCAAATGCACCGGCAGCGAGCATCTTCTTTACGCGCTCTGCCGCGAGGCAAAGGATGATCTCAATACCTTCCCCGATTCACTCACGCCGCAAACCATCAAGCAATGCATCGAACGCCTGACCGAACGCCGCGAGGAAGCCGTTCCGGCCAGGCCGGAACTTTCCGCTCACGCCAAGAGCATTCTTGAAAACGCGGTCCGTCAGGCCGCGATCAATAACATCCCCCTCGTTTCCAGCGCGCATTTCTGGGTCGCGCTCCTGAATGAGCGGGATTGCAAGGCCGTCCGGATCATCCGGGAACTGGGTGCGGATCCCTCTGCCATGCTCTCCGCCATCGTTCCGCCGCGTCCCGGCCAGCCGGTCAACGCCGCCGCTTCGCAGCGTTCCGAAAACAGCGAGGACAGCTTCCTCGCGCGCTATGGCCGCGATCTTACACAGGCCGCCGCCAAGCAGGAAATGGATCCGGTGATCGGCCGTGATGTCGAGATCGACCGCATCATCCAGATCCTCTCCCGCCGCACCAAGAACAACCCCATCCTCATCGGCGAGCCGGGTGTCGGCAAAAGCGCCGTGGTCGAGGGCTTCGCGCAGAAGATCGCGTGCGGTGCCGTCCCCGATATGCTTTCCGGCAAGCGCCTCGTCTCCCTCGATATGGGGGCCATCGTCGCCGGCAGCAAGTTCCGCGGCGAATTTGAAGAGCGTCTCAAAAACATCCTTGATGAAGTCATCAAGGACGGCAACATCGTCCTGTTCATCGATGAGCTTCAGAACATCGTCGGCGCGGGCCGCGCGGAAGGCAGCATGGATGCCGCCGGCATTCTGAAGCCTCTGCTCGCGCGCGGTGAGATCCGCATCGTCGGCGCCACCACACTTGATGAATACCGCAAGAACATCTTAAAGGATCCGGCGCTTGCCCGCCGCTTCCAGCCGGTCACGGTCGGGGAGCCTACCCCCGAAAACACCCTCCTCATCCTCAAGGGCCTTCGCGGGGCGTACGAAAAGCATCACAAGGTCACCATCACCGATGAAGCGCTGCAGGCCTGTGTCCGTCTGTCAGACCGCTATATCGCAGAACGCTTCCAGCCCGATAAATCCATCGACCTGATGGACGAGGCCGCTTCCCGTGTCCACATCCGCTCCTACACCGCGCCGCCGGATGTTCACGAGCAGGAAAATGCCCTGCAGGAGATCGAGAAGCAGAAGCACGCCGCGGTCGATGAGCAGGATTTTGAAAAGGCCGCCTCTCTGCGCGACCGCGAAAAGGAACTGAAGGACATCATTTCTCAGAAGCGCGCGGCATGGGAGCAGACCAAGGCCGACGCGGTCACCACCGTATCCGCGGAGGATATCGCGCGCGTGGTCTCCGAGTGGACCGGCATTCCCGTCACCAAACTCAGCGAAGAGGATTCCCGCCGTCTCCTTCATCTGGAGGAGATCATCCACCGGCGTGTCATCGGTCAGGAGGAAGCCATCAGCGCGGTCTGCCGTGCCATTCGCCGCGGCAGCGCCGGTCTGCAGGATCCCAAGCGCCCTCTCGGCAGCTTTATCTTCCTCGGCCCCACCGGTGTCGGTAAAACAGAACTCTGCCGTGCCCTCGGCGAAGCCATGTTCGGCGATGAGGACGCGCTCATCCGTGTGGACATGAGCGAATACATGGAAAAGCACTCCGTCTCCCGCATGGTCGGCTCTCCTCCGGGCTATGTCGGCTATGAAGAGGGCGGGCAGCTCACCGAAGCCGTCCGCCGCAAGCCGTATTCCGTCGTTCTGTTCGATGAGATCGAAAAAGCGCACGGCGATGTCTTCAATCTGCTTTTGCAGGTGCTGGAGGACGGCCGCCTTACCGATAATACCGGACGCACCGTTTCCTTCCGCAACTGCATCATCGTCATGACCTCCAACGCCGGCGCGCAGCTGGCGCAGACCGGCGGTCTGGGCTTCGGCTCCCGCAGCACCGGCATGGATTACGAACGCATGAAGGAAAAGCTTCTGCTTTCCGTCCGCAATGTTTTCAAGCCGGAGTTCATCAATCGTATCGATGAGCTCATCGTCTTCCACAAGCTCACCGAGGAGGACATCAGCAAGGTCTGTTCCCTCATGCTCACGCAGGTCTGCGATCGTCTCACCGAACGCGATATGCACATCACCTTTGATGACACAGTCGTCGCTCACCTTTCCGCGGCCGGCTATGACGAACAGTACGGCGCGCGTCCCCTCCGCCGGGTCATCCAGCGTTCCATTGAGGACGCCCTTTCCGAAAAACTCTTGGCCGGCGAGATCCGCCCCGGCGATCACATCATGCTTCACGTGGACGCGGGCAATCTCACCTTCATCCCCTGCCCCTGATCCCGTATTCCTTCCGGACGCCCTTTCGTACGCGAGAGGGCGTCCTTTGTTTTCAGTCCGTACCCCTGTATTTTCATCCATATCCCCTGCATTCTCCCTTGTTTCTGCCTCATCTCCGTTGTATAATGATTATGATCATTTACAGACAAAGCGGCAGGAGATCTTTTTTCATCCATCCCCGCCCTTTCTTTGCTTTGTCTTCACATTACAGGAGCATCTATGTCATCAAAACACGGTGATTTTTCACGCGGTTCTGTTTCATCAAATATCATCCGTCTCGCGCTGCCTATGATCGCGGCTGAGTTCGTGCACGTTCTATATAATATCGTGGATCGCATGTATCTCGGGCGCATTCCCTCCGGCGGCACGCTGGCGCTTTCGGGGATCGGCATCTCCTTTCCGCTCGTCACGCTCATCGGCGCGTTCGCGCAGCTTTGCGGCACCGGCGGCGCGCCGCTCTTTTCCATCACGCGCGGCAGCGGTGATCAGGAAAAAGCGCGGCGTATCATGACCACCGCCTTCACCATGCTTCTGGTGCTGGGTGTCACCCTCACGGTGCTGCTCTTCGCGGCCGCGCCGTGGCTGCTCCGTCTCCTCGGCGGCGATGATGAGACCATCCCGGTCGCGCTTCAATACTTCCGTGTCTATGTCCTCGGCAGCATCCCTGTGCTCATCACACTCGGGATGAATCCCTTCATCAACGCGCAGGGTTATCCCGCGCTCGGCACCACCACGGTCGTCATCGGCGCTGCCCTCAATATCGCGCTCGATCCGCTCTTCATCTTCGTCCTCCATATGGATGTAGCCGGTGCCGCGCTGGCCACAGTCATCGCGCAATGCTGCAGCGCGCTGTGGGTGCTGTTCATACTCACCGGCAAAAAGCTGCCGGTGCGCCTCGCCCGTCCGGCGATCGACCGCGCCTGCGCCAAAGAGATCGTCAAGCTCGGCGTCACCGGTTTTACCTTCAAGGTCACCAACAGCGTCACACAGGCCGTTGTCAATATCATGCTCAAGTCCTGGGGCGGCCTGCAGAGCACATTGTTCATCACCGCCGCCAGCCTCATCAATTCCGTCCGTTAGATCATCTCTCTGCCGTGCAGCGGCATCACCGGCGGCGCGCAGCCTGTCATCAGCTACAATTACGGTGCCAAAGCCTATAACCGCGTCTCCAAAGGCATCCGTTTCTCTCTGTTTGCCATCCTGATCGTCAACACGTTCATGTGGGCCATCGTCATGCTCTTCCCGGATCTGATCGTCCGCATTTTCAACAACGAAGATCAGGCGCTCATCGATGTCACCATTCCCTGCGCGCGCGTTTTCTTCGGCGCTTTCCCCTTCATGGCGCTTCAGTCCACCGGTCAAAGCACCTTTGTCGCGCTCAACAAGCCCCGTCACGCGCTCTTTTTCTCCATGTTCCGCAAGCTCATTCTGGTCACGCCGCTCACGCTCCTGCTCCCTTCCATCGGCTTTGGTGTCAGCGGCGTCTTCTGGGCAGAATTCATCAGTCAGGTCATCGGCGCTTCGGCCTGTTTCATCACCATGTCCCTCACTGTGTGGCGGCACATGAAGGAATCTTGAACCGGCTTTGCTTCCGGCCTTTTCCGCTGTATACCCCCTTGCTTATAGCGGGGCATATCCGTTATAATACTGACAGTATGATCCTCTAATAACTTTTTTACTTCCTCAATTCAGCGATAACGACAGGAAAACAGCTACGAAAATGAATTATTCCGAACACACCGATACCATTGCCGCCCCCGCCACCGCGCCGGGAAGCGGCGGCGTCGCCATCATCCGCGTCAGCGGCGAAAACGCGGAGTCTGTTCTCCGCGCGCTTTTTGTTCCCGCCGGCCGCTGTGATTACACATCCCACATGATGTATTACGGCCATCTCGTTTACCGGGGCGAAACACTGGATGAATGCTTTGCCGTGCTCATGCGCGCGCCCCGCACCTACACCCGGGAGGATGTTGCCGAATTGCATCTTCACGGCGGCGAATATACGGTCTCCGCAGTCATGGATGCCCTCTGCCGCAGCGGTGTCCGCGCCGCGGAACCGGGCGAATTCACCCGCCGCGCGTTTTTGAACGGCCGCATCGATCTCAGCCGCGCCGAAGCCGTCATGCAGCTCATCTCCGCCCGTGGGCGCACCGCCTCTCAGGCGGCCCTGCGCCAGCTCAGCGGCACTGCCGGCACCTTCATTCAGGGCGTGCAGACCGATCTGATGGCACTCCTCGCCGGCATTGAAGCCGCGATCGATTATCCCGATGAGATCGAAGAAAGCGAGACCGCCGCGGCTGTCGCTGTCAGGGCGCGCGAGCTTGCCGAAAAACTGCGTTCCGCCTGTGACGAGCAGGGCGCGAAGGCCCTTGAGAGCGGCGTGGATGTCGTTCTGTGCGGCATGCCGAACGCCGGCAAATCCTCTCTGCTCAATCATCTGCTCGGACGGGACCGCGCCATCGTCACCGAGATCCCCGGCACCACGCGTGATATCATCACCGAGTCCGTCTATCTCGAAGGCATCCGTTTCAATCTCAGCGACACAGCCGGCATTCGCGACACGGATGAGACCATCGAACGCATCGGCATCGATCTTGCCGAAAAAGCCCTGCGGCAGGCGGATGTCATCCTCCACCTGATCGATTCAGCTTCGCCCGATACGCCTGATAACGCCGCCATCCGGCAGATGATCGGGGAACTGCCCTGTATCACGCTCTACACAAAGCATGATCTTCATCCCTCGTACCATCCGGCGGATCCTTCCGCGCTGCCGCTCTCGGTCAGGACCGGCGAGGGGATCCCGGAGCTTATCAAGCGCTTGCTCTCCTATGCCGGACGGCGCGGTGAAACACCCCTGACCGAGCTCCGCCACATGTCCCTTGCCAGAGAAGCCGCGGACGCGCTCGAAAGCGCCGCGCTGTCCGCCGCCTCCGGGGCCGGGATCGATCTGTGCGCCGTCGATCTTCAGCAGGCGCTGCACCTGCTGGGCGGCATTACAGGAGAAGATGTCAGCGAAAGCCTGCTGGACACCATTTTCTCCAACTTCTGTGTCGGAAAATAAGCCTGCCGACCGTTGATATTTTTTTCAATATCTGTTATAATAGTCCGGACAATTAAGGAGGAATATCACCTTGACCGAACAATTCGATGAAATGACAGTTATTGCATTACGTAAATTCGCAAAAGAAAATGGCATAAAACTGCCCGCCGGTCTTGATAAACAGGGGATCATTGATAAGATCACCGCCGAATATTCTGCCGAAGCGCCGGTACAGGTCTCCATGCCAGAAGCCGCTGTTTCTCCCGCGGCGACGGATCGTCCTGTCCGGAAAGCCTCCATCATCACGGATGACGAAGGCGATGATGACGAGCCTGTTCTCACCGTCAATGCCTATCGTCCTTCCGTCCCCGCGGCTGTCCGTACCGCCGCTCCCGCTGCGCCTGCCGTGCCCAAACAGGGCAGCAGCCTCAGCACCATCTCCAGCAAAGCCCCCGCTTTCACCATGGAAGGGGCCCGGGCCTGGCATAACCCGCGCAGCTATAATCCCGCGCCCACACAGTCCTATGCCCGCACCCAGTGGTCCACAAAGCCCGTATATCCGCAGGAGAATCCGTCCCGTCCCCCTGTCCGCACGGAAGAATCCCGTTCTTATCCCGTTTCCGCGCCGCGTACAGGCTTCGGCCCTGCTTCTCAGGAAGCCAATGAATTTGCCGGTGCCGATCACCGCGCCCATCCACAGGAAGCCGCTCTCCTTTCCGGAGAAGCTGCCCTCCAGCATGAATTCGCGAAGCGCGAAATGTATTCCGTCCAGCCGGAATCCGCGGAGCAGGCGGTCGATCTTCTCGCCTCCGGCGAATGCAAGGATGCCGACGGCATTCTAGATGTGCTTCCTTCCGGCTATGGTTATATCCGTATCAATTCCTTGATCCCCGGCAAAGACGATGTTTATATTTCTCCCGCGCAGATCAAGCGTCACGCGCTCCGTCAGGGTGATCGCGTCCTTGCCAAGCAGCGTCCCATCCGCGAGGGGGAACGTTACGGTTCCGTCCTTTGCATCACGGAGGTCAACGGTCTGCCCGTCAACGCGCCGGGCTCCCGCGCCGCCTTTGAGGATCTGACCCCCATCTATCCCAAAAAGAAGATCCGCTTTGCCGATCATGACGGTCTCACCGCCGATGTCCGTCTGCTGGATCTCATCAGCCCCATCGGCTTTGGTCAGCGCGCGCTCCTTTCCGTTCCCGCGCATGCCGGCAAGACCACGCTTCTGCGCAATATCGCCGTTGCCGCCGTTACCGCCGCGCCGGAGGCCTCCGTCCTCTGTTTGCTGCTGGATGAAAAGCCGGAGGAGATCACCGAGGCGTCCCTCGCCCTTCCCTGCCCGGTCTACGCCACAGCGGCCGATCAGGGCGCTGAGATGACCGTCCGCACCTGTGAGCTCGCGCTTGAGAACGCCATGCGCCTTTGCGAGCTCAAACAGCATGCCATCCTCATTGTAGACAGTCTGGATGCCGTTATGAATGCCTACAACTGCCTCGCGCCGCAGTCCAGCCGCACACTCACCGGTTCCATGTCGGCTTACGCCATGCAGAACGCGAAGAAGTTCTTCGCTGCCGCGCGCAATACCAAGGAAGGCGGCAGCATCACCATCATTGCCGCCTGTGATCCCGCCGGCCCCCTTTATGCCGAGCTTGGCAATGTCGCCAATATGACCGCCGCTCTGGATAAGTCGTTGACTGCCGCCGGTGTCTTCCCGCCCGTCGATCTCACCAAGTGCGCCACCCGCAAGGCGGAACTGATGCTCACGAAGCAGGAAGCGGCCAATATCCCGCAGCTTCAGTCCATCCGTTCCCGCTTCTCCGCGGCGGAAGCCATTCAACACATCACCTTCATGTTTGATAAAGCCCTTTCCAACGCCGCGCTGACAGACCGCCTTGAAAGCTGGCTCAGCATGATGAACTGACCGCGCGAACGCCGTTTTTCATCAAAATACATTTCCATTCCCCATATTGACAAACACATCCCCCTCCCCTATAATGTTCCCAAGGCCTTGATGGGATCAAGTAACCCGCGTTTTCCGCTCACAGAGAGTTCCCGGTCGGTGTAAGGGAACAGCAGGGCGCAGGGTGAATACCTCCCGGAGCCCGGCACTGAACCACCTTCTAAAGAAAGGTCAGTAGGCTGCCGCCGGTACGCCGGTTACAGCGTTCATGAGGGAGCAGTTTGCTCCGAATGGAAGTGGTACAGCGGTTTCATCGCCTTCCCGGTTGGGAAGGCGGTTTTTTTATTCCTTCATTCCGTATTCATGATCAGGAGGTATTGCATGGATATTTCCACTGTTCAGTTCGCCGACCGTTTTGACGGTATCAGCGGCAGCGCGATCCGTGAGATCTTCAAAATGCTGGCTGTGCCCGGCATGATCTCCTTCGCGGGCGGCAATCCGGCCGCCGCTGCTCTGCCCGATGCCCAATGCGCCGCCATCGCGCAGCAGGTGCTGCTTGAAAAGGGCAAGGTGCTGCTCCAGTACGGTGCCACCGAAGGCTACGCGCCGCTCAAGGAAGCGCTCATCCCCTATATCAAGGATCGTTTCTCCTTCGATGTCGCCATGGATGAACTGCTGCCCACCACCGGCTCCACACAGGGCATGGATCTGCTCTGCAAGGCGCTGATCAATCCCGGCGACAAGATCGCCATCGAAAATCCCACCTTCCTCGGCAATATGCAGTGCATGCATCTGTATCAGGCGCAGCTGATCCCCGTTCCCTCCGATGACATCGGCATGGATATGGCCGCGCTCGAGGAAGTGTTCCGGACCGAGCATCCCAAGATGCTCTATGTCATCCCCACCTTCCAGAATCCCACCGGCCGCACCCTGCCGCTGGAACGCAGAAAGAAGATCGCCGAGCTTGCCTCCAAGTACGGTGTCATCATCGCGGAGGATGATCCCTATCGTGATCTCCGTTATACCGGTGAGGAACTTCCCTCCATCAAGTCCTTCGATACCGAAGGCTGGGTGGCGTTCATGGGTTCCTTCTCCAAGGTCATTTCCCCCGGTCTGCGCGTCGGCTTCCTCTGCGCCAATAAGGCCCTGCTCCGCAAGTGCACCATCGGCAAGCAGTCCAGCGATGTCCACACTTCCCTGCTCTCTCAGGCCATCGTGGATCAGTATCTCCGTCAGGATCTGCTTATGCCCCATGTGCAGCAGATCTGCAGCAGCTACGCGCTCCAGTGCAGCACCATGCTGGATAAGCTCTCCGTCTGCGGCGGTGTCAAGTCCTTCACCCGTCCCGAGGGCGGCCTCTTCATCTGGGCGGAGCTCAATGACGGTCTCAACGCCAAGGCGCTGCTGGATGAAGCCGTCAAGCAGCTGGTCGCCTTTGTGCCCGGCACTCACTTCTTCGAGGGCGGCGGTCACGAAAACACCCTGCGTCTCAACTTCTCCATGTCCCCTGTCGCCGATATCATCAAGGGCATGGATACCCTGAATCAGATCTTCTCCAAGGCCTGATCTTCTCATCTTTTCAAACGATTCATACAGGAGGTGCATTTCATATGCAGCACGTACTTGATATTTTGAAGGAGCGCGGATTTATCGCGCAGATGACCTACCCTGAGGAGCTCTATGAGCAGCTCAAGGAGCCGACCACCTTCTATGTCGGCTTCGATCCCACCGCCGATTCCCTTCACATCGGCCACTACATCCCCATCATGGCCATGGCGCACATGCAGCGCGCCGGTCACCGCCCCATCGCCCTGATGGGCGGCGGCACCGCCATGATCGGTGACCCCTCCGGCAAGAATGACATGCGCAAGATGATGACGGTCGAGACCATCGATGACAACGTCGCGCACATCAAGCAGCAGATGAGCCGCTTCCTCGATTTCTCCGAAGGCAAGGCGCTCATCGTCAACAACGGTGACTGGCTGCGCAACCTCAATTTCATCGATTTCATGCGCGAGATCGGTCCCCAGTTCCATGTCAATAACATGATCAAGGCGGATTGCTATGCCACCCGCATGGCTTCCGATAACGGCCTCACCTTCCTTGAGTTCACCTACATGCTCATGCAGAGTTACGACTTCCTTGAGCTCTACCGCAAGTACAACTGCCGTCTGGAAATGGGCGGCAACGATCAGTGGTCCAACATGCTGGGCGGCGCGAACCTCGTCCGCAGCAAGGATCACGGAAAGGGCTTCGCCTGCACCTTCCAGCTGCTGCTCACGCATGACGGCCGCAAGATGGGCAAGACCGAAAAGGGCGCGCTCTGGCTTGACGCCAATAAGTGCAGCCCCTTCGATTTCTACCAGTACTGGCGCAATGTGGATGACAAGGATGTCGAAAAGTGCCTGGGTCTGCTCACCTTCCTGCCCATGGATGAGGTGCGCCGTCTCGGCTCTCTGCCCGGAAACGAGATCAACGAAGCCAAGAAGGTGCTGGCCTTCGAGGTCACCAAGCTCGTTCACGGCGAAGAGGAAGCCACCAAGGCCGCTGCCGCCGCTGCCGCGTTGTTTGCCGGCGGCGCCGATGCCGATGTCCCCTCCTATGACTGGAGCGCCGCTTCCATGGCTGAGGATGCCCGCCTGACCACCCTGCTCAACCTCTGCGGTCTGTGCAAGAGCAAGTCTGATGCCCGTACCCAGGTGCAGCAGGGCAGCGTTCTTGTGAACAATGACAAGGTCACCGATGTCAACATGACCCTCACCGCCGATATGATCCCGGCTGACGGCCTTCTCATCCGCAAGGGCAAGAAGAGCTTCTGCCGCATCTTCCTCAAGTAATGGCGCTCACATCCTACAGGACCATCTCCAAAGCCGCCGAGGATGAATATATCATCAACAAAAGCCGCTTTATCGGGTATGCCGCCCCCTGTGAGACCGAAGAAGAAGCTCTCGCCTTCATCAAGGCCATCCGCGAAAAGCACCGTGACGCCACACACAACTGCTACGCGTATGTCATCGGCGCCAACGCGGGCGTCATGCGCTACTCTGATGACGGCGAGCCCTCCGGCACAGCGGGCATGCCCATGATCGAGGTACTGAAGAACCGCAAGCTGGTCAATCTCTGCGTGGTCGTCACGCGTTACTTCGGCGGCATCCTGCTGGGGGCAGGCGGCCTTGTCCGCGCCTACACCCACAGCACCGTCATTGCCGTCGCTGCCGCCGGAGAGGCCGAGATGCTGCCCACCACCCGTGTGCTCTGCGATGTTCCCTATTCCATGTGGGACAGGGTCAACTACCGGCTCGCTTCGCTGCCGGTCCTCACAGAGGATACCGCGTTTGCCACTTCAGTCTCCTTCACCCTTCTCATCCGCACCGGGGATGTCACCTCCGTTCTGGATACGCTGACCGCCTCCACCGACGGCAGGATCGAGTTCTTACCGGAGCCCGATGAGATCTATTACCCCTGGCCGGATCCCGCCGCGCCGGAGGAATGATCTGCTTTGATCTTTACACAAACAAGGATGTCTTCCCGTTTTCCGGAGGACATCCTTTGTTTTTTGTCGCGGTTTCTTTTTCAACTGCATCACCATACAAAAAACGACCGTTCATCACGGCCGTTTTTTGACACTGCCATCATATCACATCCGGATATGACCTGCAATGACACAATGCGAACATTTTCGATCCTGTTCGCATATTTGATGATATTTTGTGACCTTCAGTGACCTCAGGTGAACTGTTTTAACATTTTTGTAACAATTCACCCTTGGATGCCCTGCTTACAGCGCGGCAGCGATCTTCGCGGCCAGACGCACGTTGTTGAACACCAGCTGGATATTGCTCTTCAGGCTGTCGCCGCCGGTCAGCTCGCACACCTTGGCCAGCAGGAAGGGCGTAGTCGCCTTGCCCTTGATGCCCTGCTCGTCCGCCTGACGCAGCGCTTCGTCGATGGCGTTGTTGATCACATCGGCAGGCATGGAATACTCATCGGGAATGGGGTTGGTGATCAGCATACCGCCGTTATAGCCGCAGGCGCGCTGCGCGTTGATGATCGCCGCGAACTCTTCGGGAGTATCCACACGCTCATCTACGGAGAAACCGCTGTGAGAGGTGTAGAAGGCGGGCAGTTCCTTGGTCTGATAGCCATAGACGGGCACGCCCTTGGTCTCCAGATACTCCAGCGTCAGACCCAGATCCAGAATGGACTTCGCGCCGGCGCAGATGACCGCCACAGGGGTCATGGCCAGTTCTTCAAGGTCAGCGGAGATATCCATGGTGGTCTCAGCGCCGCGGTGCACACCGCCGATACCGCCGGTCGCGAAGATCTTGATCCCCGCCATCGCGGCAATGATCATGGTCGCCGCCACGGTGGTAGCGCCGTCCTTCTTATTGGCCACGATGTAGGGAATATCGCGGCGGGATACCTTGGGAACGGCATAGCCGGTCTTGCCAAGGTAATCGATCTCTTCTTCCGTCAGACCGGCGCACAGACGGCCGCCGATGATGGCGATGGTCGCGGGCTCCGCGCCGTTTTCACGGCAGATACGCTCACAGGCCAGCGCGGTCTCAACGTTCTGGGGATAAGGCATACCGTGGCTGATGATGGTGCTTTCCAGCGCGACCACCGGACGGCCTTCCTTCAGGGCCGCTTCAACACGGGGACTCATTTTGATCAGGGAATTCATAGGGGTTCTCCTTTCAGATTCGATATATACCGCCGGTCAGGCGGGCATACGCCGCGTCCATCCCGGACATTGCACAGGAACGGATGTCCATGCCTTTGGTGATCGCGCACGCGATCCCGGCGCACATGGAGTCTCCGGCGCCTGTCTGCAGCAGATTGGTGATCTTCTTCGGGAGCAGACGGCCTTTGTCTTCCGCGGAGGCAAAGTAAACCCCTTCTCTTCCCAAAGAAATATAGACCTGTTTCACGCCCATTTCCAGCAGTTTTTCCGCCGCTTCACGATAATCCGTGCAGCCCGTCATTTCCTCTGCTTCCATGGCGTTGGGCTTGATGGCGAAAAGATGACGCATGACCGGCAGGCACCGATGCGCCTTGATGCAGCTGACAGGATCCATCATCAGCGGAACGGTCAGCAGCCGCACAACGGCCTGCAGCGTTTCGTCGGAAAGATTGGCGTCCAGTATACAAAGTTCGCTTTTGTTCAGCTCCTCCGCGTGCTTTTCGATCATCTCGGGTGTAAGCATCTCCATCGTGCGCATATCATTGAGCGCGCACAGCATATCGCCGTTTTCGTCATGCATGGCCAGATAGATATTGGTCGGCACATCCGCGCGGCCGCACAGAGACATATCCATCCCCAGCTCCTCGCACTCCTCCAGCAGACCGTCACCATTGCGATCATTGCCCAGTACGGTCATCAGGCGGGCCTTCCCGCCGATCTCGCACACAGCGGCGGCAATATTGCGCCCCACGCCGCCCGCGCGGAAGGATACATGCCCCACATTGCTGTCACGCATCACAACGGGACCGAAGGGATCCCCCAGAATATCCAGATTAATGCCGCCGATCACGCTGATCATCGCTTACCACCCCGGTCGTTTTTTCGTGCTTATTTTACCACAGTCATCAAGGCGGGTCAAGGAACTTGCGCAGCAATCATCCTTTGTGTATAATACCCTTATCCAATTGCGGAGGAATAAACAATGACAAAGATCATTCTCGACTGCGACCCCGGTCATGATGACGCGGTCGCCATTATGCTTGCTCACGCCTCTCCCATGATCGACCTGCTGGGCATCAGTGTCGTGACCGGCAATCAGACCCTCGCGAATACGCAGCGCAACGCGCTCAATGTCTGTCAGTGGATCGGCTGCAACGCGCCGGTCTATGCCGGGTGCGAACGTCCGCTCGTGCGCGAAAAAATGATCGCCGGGGACATCCACGGCTCCACGGGCCTGGACGGCCCCGTTTTCCCGGAAACCACAAAAAAACTTGAAGAAAAGCACAGCGTGCAGTTCATCATCGATACCCTGACGGCCTCCGAGGAGCCTGTCACGCTCGTCACGACCGGCCCCATGACCAACGTGGCGCTCGCGCTCCGTCTGAAGCCCGCGATCACCGAAAAGATCGAGCGCATCGTCCTCATGGGCGGCAGCTATACCAACGGCAACGTCACCCCGGCTGCCGAATTCAATATTCTGGCCGATCCCGAGGCCGCGCACATCTGCTTCACCTGTGGCCGTCCGGTATACATGGTGGGGCTTGATGTCACACGCAAGGTGCTCTGCTATCCCGAGATCGTTGCCCGCATGGGCGCGATCGGCAATCGCGCTTCCGCGCTCTTTGTGGCCATGATGGGACACTTCTGCGCTACGCAGAAAGCCGTTTTCGGCTGGGAGGGCGGCCCGCTGCACGATCCTGTGACCATCGCCTCCCTGATCGACCCGGATGTCGTCACCTTCCGGAAGATGCATGCCGAGGTCGATCACACCCCCGGTCCTTCCTACGGGCGCACCAACTGCGACGCGTTCGATTACATGAAAAAAGAAAAGAACGTTTATGTCGCCGTGGACATCAATGCCGCGCGCTTCTGGGATATCGTTGAAGAAGCGCTCCGAAGCATTCCGGATCCCGAATGATCCCGCGTTGATCCATACATCAAAATCCCCCCGAAACTGCCGGAAAACGGTCAGCTTCAGGGGGATCTTTGTATGTATGTTTTATGATCTATCGGGGATCATCCGGAAGTGCTACGAATCTTTTCTCGCTGTGTTTTTCTCAGGTCCCCAGCGGCTTTTTTGCCGGTGTACCGCTCTTTCTTGGGTAGATCGAAGGCGTCTTCCCCGTCTTTACCACGCGAACGATATAATGCTCCGCGCTCTCGATGGGCATCCGCGCGGGTTCTGTGATCCGTCCGCCCAGCAGGAAGGCCGCCTTTTTCGCGTTTCCCATTTCCTCGGCGATACCGGGTCCCTTCCAGCACAGCGCGCTTCCGCCGATCTTCACCATCGGCAGCAGATATTCCTCCAGCACATTCATCGGCGCGACCGCGCGCGCGCAGGCGATATCAAACTGCTCACGCAGCGCCGCGTCACGTCCGGCATCCTCCGCGCGCAGATGACGGATACGCACATTCTTAAGCGCCAGCTTTTCCGCCACCTCTTCAAGGAAAAGGCAGCGCTTCTGCTGCGCGTCGATCAGCGTGCATTCCACCTGAGGCATCAGGATCGCCGCGGGCAGCCCGGGAAAACCGGCGCCTGTGCCCACATCCACCAGCGTGCTGAAGGGCTCCAACTCACATACCGTGAACGGCAGCAGGCTGTCCAGAAAATGGCGTTCATCCATTTCCGCCTCCGGCACATTGGTCAGATCCATCACTTTATTCTTCTCGATCAGCAGCTGCTTAAAGGCGGCGAGCTTTTCCAGCGCCTCCGCCGTGCAGCCGATCCCGTACTGTTCCAGTAATTCTTTCATTTTCGCACCTTATCCCGTAAAGCAAGTATTCTCAGCATCAGCGTTTCCAGCGCGCCTTCTTCGGGGATCACACCGGATTTGATCTCATATTCCGTCTTCATGCACCATTCGGGCATCTTACGAAGTTCATCCTTGGTATAAAGCTTGCACTGATCCAGCAGCTTCTGCGCGGCAAACGCCGGTACGCCCAATGCCGCGGAAACAGAGTATTTATCCCTGAACTGCGACGCATAAAGCAACTGACGGCAATAGCGGCCGATCAGGGAGAGCAGCATCAGACTCTGCTCTCCGTCACGGTATAATACATCCAGGATCTGAAACGCGCGTTTCCCCTGCCCTGAAAAAAGCACCTCCGACAGGTCAAACACCTTGCATTCCAGTGTCTCCGCGCACATGGCGGCGATATCCTCCTGCTGCACAGCTTCCTTTCCCTCGGTATAGGCGCACAGCTTGTCAATCTCATTCGCGAGGGTATTCAGTTCCTTCCCGCAGGTGAAAAACAGCCTTGTGCACGCTTCCCGGTCGATCATCCGCCCATTCCGCTGAAAACGCCTGACCGTCCATTTTTCCAGTTCCGCGTCACTCAGCGTATCAAATGTGACGATCTCCGCGCTCTTTTTCAGCACATTATAAAGTTTTTTTCTCGAATCCGCCTTCCCGCGGGCGAAAAATACAAGGCATGTGCTGTCCGGCATCTGCGGAATATATTCCTTCAGCTGCTCCGCGCTGTCGCTCTCGTCATAATCCCTTGTCTTTTCACCGCTCAGCATGGAGCATTCCTTGACAATCACCAGCCGCTGATCCGAGCCGAACGGCAGGGTCTCACAGGCCGCGATAATCGCGTCCGCCGAAGGATTCTTCATCACGGACATATTCATCTCCGGAAAATCCTTGACCTCTACAATGGCTTTAACGCGCTCAAGAGCGGCGTATTTTGTAAACTCCTCCACGCCCTCGAACAGATAACACTTACTCAGGTTCCCGTCCGCCACGGAAGAGAAAAACTGCTGATGATCCATAATCGCCTCTGAAAGTCTCTATCTGATATTCTCCGTTCCGGAAACGGATCGTGATACATCCGGTCTCATCGGTGCGCAGGACCGGGACGGCGGCCTCCTCCAGCCGCTGCAGCGCGGCGGCAGACGGCAGCGTAGTTGAAAACCTTGTCGCGGTGATCACAGCGCATCCGGGTGATACCGCGCGCAGGAATTGTTCCCCGGTCGATGTTTTGCTGCCGTGATGCGCCACCTTCAGGATCTCCGCCGGATACGCGGCGTATTCCTCATACATGGCGGGCAGATCGCTCATTTCCAGCATCGTCACGCCGTCCATTTCCAGATACAGCGCCATGGAATAATAATTGGCTTCCGCAGATGACTGGATCCTGCCTCTTTCCGGCCAGAGAACGGATACTTTCGCCCTTGATGTCGAAAACACGTCTCCCCGAGCCGTGTGGATCACAGGGATACCGTTCTCCATCAGCCGCTGCAGCATCAGCCGAGCTTCCCCGGAAGCAAACAATTCCGCCTCCTCCGGGATCACCACCCGTCCGATCTTCACATGCTGATCCAGCAGCTGCCGGATCCCGCCGAAGTGATCCATATGCAGATGCGTGATCATGACCGTATCCGCGCTCAGCCCCTGCGAAAGCAGATAGGCCGCCAGATCACCGCCGTTCTCCCCTGTATCGATCACGATCGTCTCGCGGTCATCGATCAACACCGCGCAGTCCGCCTGTCCGACTGAAAGCTGCACGTAGCGCAGCGAATGATCCACGCCAAAAACACTGATCAGCACGATCCCGGCAGCGCAAAGGCCGCCGATGATGATCCTGCGATTCCTTTTGATGATAACATATCTGGTAATAACAATCAATAACACAGCCGATAGCAGGATCACAGGCAGGGACGGCGTTGCCATCTGCACGGTCGCCCCGGGCAATTGACTCACCCACGCGATCGCCTTTGTAAACGCCCCTGTCACGATCCCGGCCGCGGACCCCAATGCCGCGCCGAGCGGCAGATAAATGATCCCCAGCACATAGATCACCGCGTAGAAGGGCAGCAGCAGGCCCATCAGCGCGCACACAAAGGGATTGATCAGAAATCCGATCAATGATACCCGGTGGAAGGTGCAGACGGTCGGGATCATCACGCCCAGTGTGGCGGCAAAGGTCATCTGCCAGAAACGCCAGAGCATATCCAGCGTATGATTACGGAAGCTCAGCGCGCTGAAGCGGTCCCCCAACAGGATGATGCCCAGCACCGCGCAGAAGGACAACTGGAAGGAGGCCGTAAACAGCTGCATCGGCTGGAACAGCAATATGATCAGAAATGCCGCCGCCAGCGCCGTAAGCGGATCTGTCCGCCTTCGGATGACAGAGGAAAACAGCAATATTACCGTCAGCAGCGAGGCGCGCACGACCGGCGCGGTAAAACCCAGCAGCGCGCTGTAGCAGAGCAGGAACACGCTGACCGCGATCAGCTTCGTCCGGGGCGACAGATGGAAAAGCCGCAGAAACGCCTGCAATATCCCCGCGATCAGCGTCACATGAAGCCCGGATACCGCCAGGATATGCGCGATCCCGGCATCCGAAAAGGCGCTGTTCGTCTCATCCGGCAGATCCGCGCGGTAGCCCAGCAGCAATGCCTCCGGCAGCGCGCTCTGCTCCCCAAAGATCGCCCGGCAGCGTTCCACCAACTGCTGCCGCAGCCCGGCCAGCGCTCCGCTGACTGTAAAAACGCCCTTTTCCGTTACCTCGACCGCGGAAGAACACGACACGCCGTAGCCGATCCCCTTTGTGAGCAGATATGTCCTGAAATCATAGCCGTACGGGTTCTCCTGACCGGATGGCAGATAGACCCTGCCGGTCAGACGGACACGATCCCCGCCCGTCAGTATGCCTTCCGATTCTTCATCCGGCGGTGTCCATGTAAAGTAGGCCTTCCCCGCGCTCTGGGTGTTTCCGTCCGTGTCCGTCAGGGTGACATCCGTCAGATAGGCGCGCAGTTTTCCGGCATCCGTCCGTTCCACCGTGCTGCTGATCACGCCTGTGACCGTATACCTTCCCTCAGCGGGCCGCGCGGGGTTCGCCGCGAGGCCGGTCAGCAGAAAGCCGAGTGTCACAAACAGAATACAGGCAGACGAGAACAGACCTCGCTTAGAGCATCGCGCGAGGATCACAAGGCCAAGTGAAAGCACACAGGCCAGAAGCGCCGGGAGCAGGGAGAAAGCAAAATAAAAGCCTGCCAAAACACCTGCCCCGTAGCACAGGGCAAGTGTTACCAGCTTTCTTTCACGGAAGAAAGCGGTCATTTGGCAGAGCTTGTTTTTCATCATTTCACGTGATTATAATTCGATCGTCAGTCCGGGGTACGCGCTGAAGGTGTTGGGGAAGATCTCCTTGGCCTGCGCCACCAGTTTTTCCGGCGAAACGCTCGGGTTCATATGCGTCAGGCAAAGCTGTTTGGCGTTGGCTTCCGTAGCCAGCTTCGCGCAAAGCGCGGGAGACATATGAGGCTTTTCGGGTGCCCAGATCTCATTGGGGAAGGCGCTGTCCGCCATGATCAGATCCGCGTCCCGGCAGAAAGCGGGCAGTGTATCACATTCGTTGGTGTCACCGGTAAAAGCAAAGGTTTTGCCGCCGGCGGTCAGGCGCAGCGCGCGGCAGGCGACCGGATGATTGACCGGGCTGGTCTCGATCCTGATCCCGGCCAGTTCATAAGCATCCTGATGCTCATGCACCTCCAGCTTCTTCTGCTTCTCCACCAGTTCACGCAGATAGGTCTTCTCCTCCGCCGGGATATACACCGGCAGCACACCGCTGTTCACCTCAAACCAGTATCCCAGCACCGCCACATCGCTCATGTGATCGAAATGCAGATGGGAGAACAGCACAGCCTCCAGCTGGGAGGGCTGAATATACTGCAGCAGCTTCCCGGCCACACCGGCGCCGCAGTCCATCAGAATATACTTTCCGTCATGCTCGATCAGATATCCGCTCGTCGCGGCATTTGCCGCGGGAAAAGGCCCGTTGCAGCCAAGAACAGTGATCTTCATTGTATTTCTCCTTTATCCGCGTTCATAATCAATCTTCCAGCGTATAGACGTGCCCGGGATGATCACGCCAGGCCATATCCACATTGATCTCCGTGCCCAGCACCGCGCCCCGCTCGCACAAGGCGTTCACCGAGGTATTCATGGCCAGCTCGGGCGTGTTATTTTCGCCGCTCAGGTGTCCCAGGATCGCGCGCTGCAGACCGTTATCACACAGCCTGACCAGTGCCTCCGCGCAGGCTTCATTGCTCAGATGCCCTTTATTGCCCAGGATCCTGCGCTTCAGCGCGGCGGAATAATGCTCATTATGCATCAGCATATCCGGGTCATGGTTGCTTTCCAGCAGCACCAGATCCGCGGAGCGGATCTCATCAAAAACAGAAGGCGTCATATGTCCCATATCGGTCGCGGTCGCGATTGAAAGCCCGCCGCAAAATACATGATAGCCCACCGGACAGGCGGCGTCATGCGGGATGGCGAACGGGCGGACACACAGATCCCCGATATACAGCTCATCGGTCACATCAAAGGGGCGGATATTCTCCTTGCGGATATTGCCGACAGAACGCGCCATCATATTCCAGGTGGGCTCCGTGGCATACACCGGCAGATCAAACTTCCGGCTCATGATGCCCACCGATTTGATATGATCGGAATGCTCATGCGTGACCACGATGGCGGAAAGCCTGGACGGATCCACCCCGACCGAGTTCAGCGCTTCGATTTCCTGCTTTCCGCTCATACCTGAATCGATCAGGATATAGGTATCTCCGCCCCGCACAAGCAGCGCGTTGCCGCTGGAGCCGGAGAACAAAGGACAAAACTGCAAGATCATATTTCAAAGAAACCTTTCCGGAAAAAACCTGCTTTGCAAGTCCCCTCCAACATAGTAGTATACCCCAGCGAACTAATCAAAGGCAACTTACATTTCTATTAAATCCAAAGCATGAAAGCAAGGCCAAGCCTCAATGCGAAAACTGTATCCTGTGTGTTTCTAAAAATCGCGCGTGATTGCAATTATCCTTCGGATACGATATAATGACTTTGGCCGGTCTTCCGGCAAGTTGATGAAGTTTTAAGGAGATTCTCTTTATGAAGATCGCTGTCGCGTGCGACCCTGCCGGGGTCGTCCTCAAGAACGCTGTTCTGGAACTGCTTGCTTCCCGCGGGATCGATGTTGTCTACTATGGCATCAACGACAATGACACCACCCGTGATTATCCCGTGTTCGCCCTTCGCGCCGCCAAGGCTGTGGCTGGCGGTGAATGCGCCATGGGCATCATCATGTGCGGCACCGGCGTGGGTATTTCCATTGCCGCCAACAAAGTAAAGGGCATCCGCTGCTGCTGCTGCTCCGATGCCTTCAGCGCCAAGATGACCCGTGCCCATAACGATGCCAATATGCTGGCGCTGGGCGGCCGTGTGATCGCCCCCGAGACTGCCGTGATGCTGGTGGAAGCCTTCCTGGATACCCCCTTTGAGGGCGGCCGACATCAGCGCCGCGTGGATCAGATCACCGCGATCGAGAACGGTCAGGACATCGAATGATCCCGTATTCCGTATCCGTTTCAGGTTGAACTATCAGTAAACATATCAAAAAGCAGATCGTACGCGTATCCGTTACGATCTGCTTTTTGTTATATCCGCATGGTATAGTCACATGATTGGCGTGCCTGTACCGATTATATCAGACAGGAAGCAGAGGACCTCCCCCATTTCCTGAAAAAAGCTGATGATCATTTCAGTTTTCCCAGTTCCAGCGCCAACCTGAACATATGCTTACAAGGTCTTTGTTCTTTGCTCTTCAAGTAGGCAGGACAGGAACAGGCGGAAAGGGACGTAAAGTACTCATCATCCGTGCTTGTACTGATAAACCTGCATGTGTTTTTTTCTCTGTCCAAGTCAAGCGGATGACCGACTGTAGACTTGGCGCGTTTCCTGATATTTGAGCATCCCGGATAATCATATCGTGACGCGTCAAATTCGGCTGCTTCCTGTGCAAGTCTGATCGCGTCCTCTTCTTTTCCTTCAATGATCCTTTCCACACAGGTCAGGTAATCCATTTCCAAAAGAACGACCGGTTTCCCCTTCCTTTTTCGTATCCTTGCAGCGTCTTTGAATATCTCGTCTTCCGGATCAGTATCGGGACCGATCACGATATAATCCAATTCAGAAAGGTCATAATCCTCATCATACTCCATGTTCAGATCAACGCCTACAGCGTCAACGAACGACGCGGTCTCATTGGTTATAAAATGCTTATCCCCGTTTTGCGCGGCCATTACAGCATACAGTACATTATATCTTTCGTTAAGAAATCCGATCTTTTTTCCTTCAAAACAGAGCGCTTCCGTATCTTCTATGAGTCCTGTTTTTCTCAGACGTTCTCTGTCCGCTCTGACAATCGCCGTATCATCGGGCTATGCTTCGAGTTTCATCGCGGCACAGGCATCATCATATGTACAAACATGGATCTGATGCCCGGGCCGTTTCAGATCATTTACGAGTTTCTGCAGATTTTTCTCTCGGCTATCCAGTTCATCAAAGTTTGTCGGCGCAAGATCCAGTATCTCTGAGCCGTCTTTCAATATTAACCACTTTGCATTGTGATCATATATATACGGCACGAAGTACCAGTTCATGTCATGCTTGCGCATATAAGGAACAAGGCCGTCAGGATCTGATTCGAACCATTTAAGCACATGCATGCGGGTCAATCTATCTCCGCCAAAGGGCTTTTCAGCATTTGACAGAACAAATTCCAGCATCCGGCTCATTCTGTTCCGCCAGTCCAGATATAATGCCTGCGCGTTTTCAAGGCGCTTTGCTTTCTCGATTTTACGTTTTTCATCCCTCCATGAACTGTCCGATGAGAAAGAATCCAGATCCATTTCTTTTAAGGCAGCTGCCGATTCAGAGCATATTTCAGCAAATCGTTTTTTCACAACCGGCGGCTTGCGCATCGCTGCTTTCCAGAGCAGTTCACTTTCGTTTTCAGAATCATCATCTGAAAAATAGCTCAGCATTATATCTGTCCAGCTATATAACTCATTTCCCAGATAGCGGTAATATGTGCCGCTGTCAGCAACGCTGTATTGTGTATAGCCGCATGCAATCACGTTCTCATCGCATTGAGCCATGCCAAGATATCCATTGATCTGTGATATCATTTCCTGTTCGTCCAGACTGCATTCAAAGGTAACTTGCCAGACATCCCCGCACCGAGAACCGAAATCCGTGTCTGTCTTACGACAGATATCCATATAGAGGCGTTTACTGTTTGTACGGATCCCGATATAGCCACTGTAACTTCCCATAAAAACCTCCGAAGATCATCTATCCGTCTTTTCTTGTTATTCTTTGATTGCGTTGAGGAGTGTCTGCAATATCCTATCCCCTATTCTATCTGACCCTGCTGTCTTATGGAATGATTATAGCACAAAAAGTATCATTTGTGCGCGATATGTTCCGGGATGATCGGCTGCGTGAGACGGCTGAAAACTGTTCAGGCGTGCCTGTCAGCGTGACGAAGACAAGATTGCTGACGCACGGTCATGCAGAACACCGCATCGCTTTGAAGCAAATGAAAAGCGCAGGAGAACACGCTTCTCCCGCGCTTTTTTGTATCTCATATTGTCAGCTGTCTTTGTGCAGACGGAATATTAGAGCAAATTCCCGACCAACAGCCCCAGATAGGTACCAATGACATAACCAAGCGTTCCGACGAGCAAAGCCGGACCGACGAGTTTGTTCCATCCCTTCGCAATGGCCATGCCTGCCGCGGTGGTCGGGCCGCCGATGTTTGCATTGGAAGCGATGATGATCGTTTCCAGATCGAAGCCGAGGAATTTGCCAATGACAAACATCACGACCATGTTGCAGACCACCATGATCAGCGTGAACACAAGCAGAAGCGGGCTGTTTTGCAAAATCACCGGAATGGAAGCAGGTACACCGATCACGAACAGGAAGAAATAGATGAAATAGGTGCCCACTTCCTGCGCGCCGCTGATTTTTCCGAAGAAATCGGGTTTCAGCGTTGCGTATAACATTGAAATGGTGGTGATCCACAGGTACTTATTGCCCAGCATCGAACTGCACATTTCCAGCGCGACATTTCCGCCGGGGATCACATTGCCAAGGAAAGAGGCAATCGTGCCGGATAATGCAACGATGACGAAAGAGACCACGCCGCAGCGGGCAAGATCCAGCAGAGAAATGCCCTTGCGTCCCCAATAGGCCGCGGCCACCGTCTCGCCTTCTTTCGTGTCGGCTGACTGCGTTTCGACAGCGTCGATGTGCGGGTGCGGATAGTGCTTGCGGAAGAATGCTATGGACGGGAGCGACAGGAGCAGGAAGAAATAGATCGTCATGTTCAGGTTATCGGCAACCGTCGCGCTGGAGATCATGCTGCCGGAAATGCCGAAGGAACTGCTCAGCGCGGCAAAATTGACGCCGCCGCCAATATAGGAGCCGGTCATCATCCCCGCGATGCCCTTCAGTTCCGGAATGTAATTGCTGAGCAGCTTGAAGCCGACGATCGCGCCGAGGACGGTACCGACAGAGCCGATCAGAAAGCAAAGAAGCATCTTGCCGGATTCCCTTCGGATCTTGCGCAGATCCGTCTGCAACAGGAGCAGCGGGAGTGCCAGCGGAACAAAATAATCCCAAATCACATCGTATACCGGGGAT
Organism: uncultured Clostridia bacterium; assembly: GCA_937907055.1. GTDB lineage: Bacteria > Bacillota > Clostridia > Christensenellales > Aristaeellaceae > ZC3RG03. The sequence goes on from CALCTW010000064.1 coordinate 45,694, forward strand.
TCTGTCGGAATGATCCGCAAATTGGTCATCGAAACAGCCAGGATCAGCGCGATGATGGCGCCGGTGATCTTGGCCGCCCATTTGAATCGCTGCTCCAGCCAGATGCTCAGCGCAACGGCGCCGGCGACGATCGCCCAAAGAGCCCAGTAATTGTCCGGAGAAATGAGTGTAGTCATGGAACCTGCCCCTTTCAGGTGATTGTATCATCCTTCACGATATTCAGGATGCTTAGAATGAATATAACTGAGTAAGAGTGGTGCGATAAACTGGGATTTGTATTATTATTTAATAAATGTTGAGTTGTAAATAACTTCTTTGCCTAATGTTTTAGCATACTCAATTTCTTTTGATACTTGTTCACCAATATAGCCATCTATATCTAAAACAAATATAGCATCTGACAATTCAATTTTCTGATAATGTGCTTGGGCAAGCATTTCAAGTTCATGCTCGGAAATATCGTGCTGTTCCGTATTATACACACATTGCAGCACACAAAAGTTAAATTTTGTTTCTAGCAAGAATGATATTGCCATCATTTCTTTTTCGAATCTCATACTTCCACATATTGTAACGGTTTTCATTCCACGCATCTCCAAATTCATATTTATATAATTCACACAACTGGGATTTATAAAAATCCCCTTCTTTGTGCTTCTTCTATCAATTGGGGTTGAATTAATGGATATGTCCAGTTTTCAACCAATTTATCTGAAATCACTATTTTCTCTATTTCACTATGTAATTCTTCAAAAGAATAAATATCGGCAATATAAAGCATCCCATATGTTTCATCATCGATATTTTCATTCACTCTTGTTTTTCCTTTTACAGAATATACACAAATTGGTTTAATATCAAAATCAGTTGCACCTGTTTCTTCTTTCAGTTCACGTTTTGCCGTCTCAAAAATCAATTCTTCGGCTTCTCGATGCCCACCTGGAACTTCATACGTGTCTCTTTCCTTATGCTTGCAAAATACCCATTTCCCATCTGTCTTAGAAATAATAACTGCAAACTTCAATAATGTATCATCTACTCTATCATAAAACTTGACCTCAAGCATACTCTATCTCTCCCCTACAAATTCTAATTTGTCTACTTCTTCTGTTCTTCTTTTTTTATAGCTTTTTCTTGTTTCTTCTCTTCTTTTTTCTCTTTAATACGCTCCTTTATCTTAAAAATTAATTCTAATGCCATTTGATTCGCTATCTGTCCCATTATTTTTTACCTCCACAACTTATAATTTGCTACCGTTTCCTGATCATCAAGAATCCTTTGACAATCAGCACCGAAAAGCAAATGATTCCTGCATATGGCTGTCTGGTGAGAATAAACACTGCAGAACAAATAACCATCATTATCATCCCGGTAACGATTCTATGTCTGCCCCAAATAGGCTTATCCATACCGCTTATGACCACTCCGAAAATCCCATTTAGTACAGTCATAATAATCAGACCTAAAAACAGATACTTGATCCATTGCTGAATCCTTGTAAGTGACAGAAGTGATACTGCGGATGGAGAACTTGTCCCGTTTCCAAATACCGGAATAAACAATAGCAGTCCAACAAATACATCTAAAAGGCTGCAAATAAGTGCGATGAGTTTATGTAAGGAACTTTCTTTATCATCTTTTGCTGCAACCATGATTTCCTCGGGACATATCAGTTCATCAATTGTCACGGAGAAAAACCTTGATATTTCTTTCAGGGAATCGATGCTTGGATACCCTCTTCCGGATTCCCATTTTG
>CALCTW010000065.1 GCA_937907055.1 uncultured Clostridia bacterium
AGGGCTTCGGCATGGCGCTGGTGCACAACTGCTCCTTCCCCATGGTGGTGGAGCTTTGCACCGGCAATAATATCGGCAAGTTCACAGGCTATTATTATGCCGCTTCCATGAGCGCGCAGACCGTCACGCCGGTCCTGCTGGGCCTGATCCTCAACCTCACGCTGGCCTGGCGCGCGCTGCCCGTCTACGCGGCCGGTATGCTGGCTGCTGCCGCGTGTGTGTTTGTTGTTTTTGTCAAGAACATCCGCGCCAACAAAGTCAGCAATGTTTCCGGCCTTGAAGCGCTGGGGGATGCGGACTGATCCGGTTCACATCCATCAACTCAGGTTATCAAAAAAGCACCTTTCCTGTTTTCGGGAAAGGTGCTTTTAGGTTGATGTTCTGTTATCCGATCTGCCAGATGCGGTAATCGCCCGGCGTGAGGTTCATTTCAAAGATGGTCTCGCGTTCGTTTACCTCCACAGGCTTCAGCACGCGTCCGCTCACCGCTTCGGTCAGCTGTTCGGCCTTGCCCGTCACGTGAACGCGGATGTTCTGCGGGTGCGCCTCGCTGTCCACATAGGCGTAGGGAATGAAGGTGTTGTTATCATACACGAACAGGCTGACCATGCCTTCGTTTTCCAGATATACGCGCTCTACGGGGAATTCCGCGTGCAGACGGGTCAGCACATTTTTCGGCAGGGTGTAGAGGGCAGGGAATTCATCCGGCACGGACAGGGTGTAGAAGGTGCCCTTGCCGTAGTCATCCTTCAGCAGTACGGCATAGCTTTCCTTGCCGCACATGGCCTTGATCAGCGCCCAGGAGGCGTTGTTGCTGAATTCGGGCACCGGCCAGCCCACCGCGCGCTTCGCGGCGCTGTATTCCATGCGCCAGCCGCGGTGGCCGATCTGCTCGGTCATGTATTCGTCAGCCGTGATGTGACGGCCTTCCATCTTCACCCCTGTCATGCAGGCGATGCCGCGGCTCTGCGTGGCAGCGATGAAGCCGGTGGTGGCGATGGCTTTGCCGCCGTTGGCCACATACTGTTCCACCTTGGCAACAACATCGGAATCACAGGCGCTGCTCCGGGTCAGCAGGATCATTTCGGCATCCGCCGGGAAATAAGGCGTGCAGATGACGGGCAGGCCGCACTGTCCCAGATAATCCTGAATGTTATCCTCGCCGCGGCAGTTGTCGGGCAGATAGCACTGAATGCCCTTGGGCGTTCCGGCGTGATCCATCACCTTGTCCAGCCGATCCAGCTGGAAGCCCAGCGCCGGGATATTCATGCTGCCGCTCAGCGCCTGGAAGCAGAACATCATCAGTTCCTTTCCCTTGCTGAAGGCGGTGAGATAGGCCTGCTCCAGATAATGCTCCGTGATGTACATGTCAAAGGGATCGAACCAGCCGCCGCCGTTCCGTCCGGGGCACATATTCTCAAAATAGGTCATCAGGCTGAAACTCAGATAGCGGGGGAAATGCTGATCCTGATGATAGGCGTCACGGGTCTCCGTGCCGGTGTAGATGCTGTCAAAGATATCCCGCTGCAGCCCGGGCGCGTAGCCGGTCTCCTGATAGCTTTCCGCCCAGTTGGGGTATTTGATGATGATATGCACATTCGGGTTGACCGCTTTGGCGGGGCCGATGATATACTTTTCGCTCACTTCCTTCATCAGCTGCAGGCGGTATCCCTGCCAGCTGCCGTCCGTGATGCCGTTCGCGCGGTTGAAGGCTTCCTTTCCTTCGCGGCAGGCGGCGCAGGTGCAGCTGGTGAAATAAAAGTCATCCAGAATAAACTGATCAAAATGCTGCCCCATGAAGGTGCTCACATCCACCAGCTTCTTGGTCATCTTGGGATCATTGTAGCAGAAGGTGCCGAACACACGCTTTTTCGGTTCATCGCCTTCGGGGGTGTCGATCACGGTGGTGATGCCGCCGGCCACCTCGATGCCGTGCTCCTTGAATACACGCTTGCACATCTCGGTATGCTCCGCGTCCGCGAAAAGACCGCGGTACGGCTCCAGATACACCTTATCCAGCCGCATGTGCTTTTCAAAAAAAGCCAGATCCTCATTCAACTTTTCTTCGGTCGTATGCTGTGTGCCGTGGGCGACAAAATAGGTCGCCAGCTTGAAATTCCGGTAGTTTGCCATGTGAACCTCCCGTGTTATTCTGTATCGTCATGTCAATTATATCCTGCCGTTTTCCCGTGTGTCAAGGCGGGTGGATTGAACAAAATTGCCTGTATTATTGAATCTTTCACTCATTCATCAAAACATCTGTTTATTCTCTTTTCAAACCCGTTCTTTTATGCTATACTCGTTCCGTAATCGTTTCCGCTCTCTGTTTGAACATAAATTCAATACACAATACGGAGGATGAATCATGGCTTTCTATCAGGAGAACGGCGCGCTCGTTCTGCGCCGTCAGGGGGAGACCCTGCGTATCGAGCCCTGGGGCAAGGATGCTCTGCGTGTCCGCGCCACCATGCTGCCCGCCTTCACCGATCATGACTGGGCGCTGACCGAAGCGGTCCCTGCCTGTGACGCGAAGATCGAGATCACCGAAGAAGATCACTGGGTGGGTGACGGCAACATCGACAAGCGTCCCATCGCGTCCATCACCAACGGCCGCATCAAGGCGGTCATCAATTTTGTGGGCATCATCTCCTTCTACCGGGATGATAAGCTCATTCTGCGTGAATATTACCGCATGTATGACGGCACCCTGTCCCGCGAGTCCCGCTGCCTCAAGACGGTCAACCGCGAATGGAAGGGCATCATCGGCGGCACCGGCTACAGCCTGGATCTGAAGTTCGAGTCCAATGACGGCGAAAAGATCTACGGCATGGGTCAGTATCAGCAGCCTTATATGGATCTGAAGGGCTCCATTCTGGAACTGGCGCAGCGCAACAGCCAGATCTCCGTTCCCTTCATGATGTCCTCTCTGGGCTATGGTCTGCTGTGGAACAACCCCGCCGTCGGTTCCGTCACCTTCGGCAAGAACTATACCGAGTGGGTGGCCCGCTCCACCAAGCAGATGGATTACTGGATCACCGCTGCCGGCACCCCCAAGGCCATCATGGAATCCTACACTGCCGTCACCGGCCGCGCGCCCATGTTCCCGGAGGAGCTGATGGGTCTGTGGCAGTGCAAGCTGCGCTACCGCACGCAGGACGAAGTGCTCACCGTCGCCCGTCAGTATAAGGAAGCCGGCATCAAGATCGATCAGATCGTCATCGACTTCTTCCACTGGACCGTGCAGGGCGACTGGAAGTTCGACACCAAGTACTGGCCGGATCCCAAGGCTATGGTGGATGAGCTGCATGAAATGGGCATCCGCGTCATCGTCTCCATCTGGCCATCTGTGGATCGCAAGAGCGAGAATTTCTATCCTATGATGGACCGCGGTCTGCTGATCAAGACCGAACGCGGCGCGGCTCAGACCTACGATTATCAGGGCGACTGCGTGGAGATCGATCCCTTCAATCCCGAGTGCCGTGAATATGTCTGGGAAGTCTGCAAGCGCAACTATTATGATCTGGGCATCGACGCCTTCTGGCTGGACAATTCCGAGCCTGATTACGGCGTATATGATTTTGAAAACTATCGCTACTGCGAAGGTCCGGCCCTCGAATGCAGCAATATGTATCCGCAGATGTACTCCCGTGTCTTCTTCGATAAGATGAAGGATCTGGGCAAGGGCACGCCGGTCAACCTGCTGCGCTGCGCCTGGGCGGGCAGCCAGAAGTACGGCAATGTGGTGTGGAGCGGCGACGTTCCCTCCACCTTCGAGGCCTTCCGTGATCAGCTGCAGTGCGGCCTGAACATGGGTCTTGCCGGCATTCCCTGGTGGACCACCGATATCGGCGGCTTCATGACCGATGACGTGAACGATCCCGATTTCCGCCAGCTGCTCATCCGCTGGTATCAGTTTGCCGTCTACAGCGCGGTGCTGCGTATGCACGGCGACCGCGGCCCGTACAACATCCCCGCGCTGGATGACCGCGACTGGGGCGGCGGATATCTGCACACCGGCCAGCCCAACGAACTGTGGAGCTACGGCGAAGAGAATTACAAGATCATGCGCCACTACTATGACATCCGTGTCTCCATGCATGATTACATCCGTGATCTCTATGCCGAGGCCACTGCCAACGGTTCTCCGCTCATCCGCACCATGTTCTATGAATTCCCCGAGGATCCCGCCTGCTGGGAGCTGGAGGATCAGTACATGTTCGGTTCCAGATATCTGGTCGCGCCCATCTTCAAGCTCAATCAGTTCGAGCGCGAGGTCTATCTCCCCGCGGGTCAGTGGAAGCTGACCTCCACCGGTGAGGTCTTCGAGGGCGGCAAGCGCGTCACCGTGGCCGCGCCCATCGAATACACCCCTGTTTTCGAAAAGATCTGAGCCATCACCAATGTATCATGAGAAGGCTGCCGGGCTTCTGCCCGGCAGCCTTCCTTTTTGTGTTTTGGTTCTGTTTTTGCCTGTCCGCGCCGCGAGGGGCGGGACAGGCGCTTCTTCATGCTCTGCTCACCTGATCAGAAGAACAGCAGCCGCAGGAAGAACCGGATCACCGCCAGTCCGATGAAAAAACGGACGATGGAACCGAGGCAGCCGAAGCGCGCCCGGTGATGATGGTGATGCATGTACGGTCCATTGCAGTAGTACGGCCCGTGAGCGCATCCTCCATATCCATTACATCCGTTCCGGCCGCAGAAGCCATTGTTGAATCCATTGCACATTGTATGCGCTCCTTTCCGGGAACTCTGTCCCTGATCCCTGTTTGTTCCGTGCCTTTCCTCAGGCACAGTCAGAGCATATCATTTTTTCCCTTTTCCGCAAGTTCAACCGTCCCATTTGTCATCCGGGATGTCCTAAATGTCACGGGGGAGGGAAGATGATAGGACGGAAGCCCAGTTTATGAAAAACGATTTGCATTCCGCTGATGCATTTGCCGGTTTTGCTTTTCAGGCATAATGAACAATGTATAACATTGAATATAACCATAAAAGATGATATGATAATCCATGTATATTGAACCATAGGGATGAATAACTGAAAGAGCAGCGAAGAAAACAGGATCAGATTTGAAGTAATAAAATCGGGAGTGCTGATATGAACAGAAATATGAAGTACATCATCGCGGTTCTGCTGGCTTTTGCGGTGTGCTTTGGCATGTGCGCGGCAATTGCTGAGGATGCTGATCTGCCGCCGGCTGCTGCTGAGAGAACAAGCGGCCTTTGGCACTACGCGGTGCAGCAGGATGGATACGCGGTCATCACGCGATACAATGGCGGTGAACTGTTTGTTTCGGTGCCTGCGCAGATCGATGGTATCGATGTAGTGGGCATTGGCGCGCAAGTGTTCAGTCAATCGTCCTCCCGTGAAGTGATCTTCACGAGCGCTGTTTCTGCTATTGCAGAAGATGCCTTTGGGGATGCGCGCCCTGTTATTGTTGCCCCGAACGGCAGTTATGCTTTGAAGTGGGCGAAGAGCCACGGCTGCGAATGGCGCAATTCATCGGCGTATGAGTTCTGTGAAGATGTGTTCGATTTTTCCGATGCTGCAGCCGGTGCTATTGTGCGCCATGATTATACCGAAGTGGAAATGAAAGCCTCGCTGGCAAAGCAGCTTGATGCGGGCGACCATTTCCGGATGCTGGATAACAACGGCATTGATTTCTTCTTCCGGGTAGAGTCGAGCACTGATTGCGGCAACGGTTGGTATCGTCTGGAGGTGGAAGTGCCGGCTATCGCTGATGTGGTGATCAATATGAATACCACAAAGTCAGTGATCCTGGACGCGAACGGCAGTCATGCTGTTTCGGCGGATGATGAATTTGTTGCCCGCGGTAACTACTCAACTGTAACCCTGGATGAGTCTGACCCTATTACATATAACCTGGCAGATCTGCAGCTTAAATATCTGACCGGCACACATTCAGCTGTCGCGCAGGCACTGTCAGGCAATGTTTCGTTCACGGTAAGAGAGTCCTACACTTCATCAATTGAGAATGGTGATTATGAATATCTTGAGATGACCGAGATGGTAAGCGGCACGATCAACCTCTCACTGAATCTCGGTGGTTCGGGTAACCTCTTTGATGACAACTCTGTTGAGGAAGTGCTGAAGGATCCGCTTTCTGTCGAATTCAGCTTGTTTGGTGTTCCGATTCCCGTACTTCAAGCCGGCTTTTTCACAATTGAGGTTGAACCAAGTCTGTCATTAACCCTGAATGGTTCTGCAACGGTAACGTATCAGTTTTTCATTCAGCAGACAAGGGTATATAACTTTGACCTGAATAAGTGGGAAACGGTCGATGGCTTGACAGAAGTACACCCCGATTCTAAATCGTTTGGGATCAAAACCTCGCTGGAGTTGACCGCAAGTCTGGGGATTAAGTTAAATGTCAATGTCTTTACGTTCACGGCCTGCTCGATCTCGCTGGAGGCCGGTCTGAAGGCGGAAGCCGGTACAACTGTAGTTTCATTGACGGATAGTTCACTGCTTGCCGGTGAACCCTGCGTTTCTGTAGAGATCTATGGATTCGCGAGTATCAAGGCAGCTATCGGTTTTGCCACTGTTTTCAGTAAAGAATTTAACACAAAAGACGATTTAAAGCCTCCGATCGCGTTTGTTTTCCATATTTCCACAGCTGAACCGCATGTGCATAAGGCAGAAAACTGCCCTGTAACAGGCCTTGTTAAAATATCGTTCGACACTCATACGGATAAACTGTATAACCCGGTGTATACAAAGCCGGGTACGACTCTGAGCACGAAGTTTGAAAACAAACCGGCGCCGACAAATACCTCCGGCGCGTTCCTGGGGTGGGCTGATAACCCCAATACAAGGACGCCCAATATCATCTTCGGCGATGATGGGACAGGCACTGTGTTTGATAAGTCGGTCACATTGTATGCTGTGTGGGAAAATGCCGTTGAGGTACAGTTCGAGACAGGTGTCGATGATCTGGTAGTTCCGGCACAGTATGTACCTGTCGGCGGTTATGTCTCCGATCCCGGTACCCCCGAAGAACCCGGAAACCTGTTCCGCTATTGGTATACGGTTGTTGACGGCGAAGCGGCGCGTTGGTTCTTTAACAGCAGCCGTGTTCCGCTGGGCGGCGTTACGCTGGTTGCCGGGTGGTATGGTGAAAACAACCAGTATCTTGGCGGATCGACCGCTACAAGCTACATTGGTGTCCAATTCCAACTGAACACTGCAAACTGGCCATCCGGTAAATATACCTTTACCAGTCATCTGATGCCGAATTCGAATATTCCTCTATCTGTAACCCTGCATAAGCTGGTCTCTGACGAGTCAAACATTCTTGTTCCGCAAACCTATCCTGTCGAGTATTACGATAGCAGCATCAATGAAACGATAGTATTATCCGTACCCGTTGTAGAGATCAGTACAGGCGCGTTCAGCGACTGTAAAAACCTGCGGCGTGTGGTCTTCGCCTATAACGGCACAGTTGATTTAACAAATATGTTCAGTAACTGTCCCAATCTGCAGTATGTCGACCTCTCACGGGCGGCGTTGAAGAATGGCGAGATCGGCAGAAATGCTTTCTCAGGGTGTACCAATCTGCAAGGTGTCAAGGTAGGGCGTGGATTGATGAAGATCGATTCCTACGCGTTCTATCAGTGCCGATTACAGTGCAGGTTCTCTCTGCCTGAAGGTATTACCGGTATTGGACCTTACGCGTTTGCGAATACATTCATCGCGGGGATTGATCTTCCCAAGGGGATCGTGAAAGTCTGTGAATCTACGTTTGAAAATGCAAAGAATCTGTATAGTGTCACGCTGCCGGAGGGTGTCACCACGATAGAGAGAAATGCATTCAACGGATGTAAGAATCTTACTTTTGCGCGCGGAGACAGCCGTGTGCAGATATTTGGAGACAGAGCGTTTTATGGATGCAATCTGAAAGACATTACGGATCTGATCCGGTATGCTGTGACCATTGGCTATTATACTTTTGCCGATAACCCCTTCTCTGAGATTATCCTGCCGGATACGCTGACGAAGTGTTCTGATGATGCATTCAGGGGTGTACCGGTGGAGTATCTGCGCTGGACCGGCGGTATTCCGGTAGTTCCGAATGGAATGTTCGATAATTATTATTCTAACTGTTCCGTGCTGAAAACAGTTGTGCTGCCGGAAGGGGTTACTGCATTGGCAGATTCAGACAGCAATTATATATTTACGAAAGGCGTGTTCAAAAATTCTCCGCTTGAGAGTATCACATTCCCGTCAACGCTGACTTATATTGGCGGTAATTGCTTCGAAGGGTGTACAAACCTGAGCACAATTGTTTTGCCGACAAAGTGGGAAAATGTAAAGGTTGGTCGTTCTGCGTTCGAGGGTTGCGCGATCCCTGACGCGACAGACCTGCTGGCCGGTATCGTAGAGCTCGGTCAACACGCTTTTGAGAACAATCCCTTCACAGAGATCATTCTGCCGGATACGCTGACGAAGTGTCCTGTCGATGCATTCCGCGGCGTACCGGTGGAGTATCTGCGCTGGACTGCCGGAATCCCGACCGTTCCCAACGGTATGTTCGACAAAAAATATACTCAATGTACCACATTGAAAACAGTTGTGCTGCCGGAAGGCGTTACCGCTTTAGAAAACGCAAACTACAATTATTCCAACACGCCCGGTGTGTTCAGAGACTCTCCGCTTGAAAGCGTCTCACTCCCGTCAACACTGACTTACATTGGCAGTAGCTGTTTCGATGGGTGTACTGAATTGAAACAGGTTAACTATGCCGGTTCACCTTCTGTCCGTAATGTGATGCTTAATATCAGAACAGGCAATGAGGCGCTGACTTCTCTGGAATGGAACTATGCGCTGAAAAATGAACTGTTGCTGCCTTCCGCGCTTACTGTCATCAGCGAGGATGCCTTTATGGGGCTGCCTGCGCAGGTGATCATTGTGCCGGAAGCAACAGTCAGCATCGACAGCGGCGCGTTTGCCTCCTGTTCCAATCTGCAGTCACTCATTCTCCTTTGTGATCAGGTGTCCCTTGCCGATGACGCGCTTGTCAATTGCAGTGACGTGACGGTTTTCTGCTGCAAGGACAGCGATGGTGAAGCCTGGTGCGTCTCCAACGACGTTCCTTACATCACGTTTGCGCGCTGATCTCGCGCCCCCCCTGATAACGAAAGCGCCCCGGCAGCCACCCTCGGCTGCCGGGGCGTTTGATGTGCTGACAGGAGCTGATGATCCCCTGCGGATTGACACAAAAAACGAAAAAACGATTCACATTCCGCTGACTTGTTGCGGTTGACAAACCTTTACTTTGTGTTATAATACATAAGTAATCTTAGGATACGGAGGTTTAAGCCATGTCTCACATCAAGACGCTTGAAACCCGCAGCCTGTGCTCCCAGAAGGGCGGTTGCGGTGAATGCCAGACTTCCTGCCAGTCTGCTTGCAAGACCAGCTGCGGTATTGCCAATCAGAAGTGCGAGAACACCAAGGAAGTCAAGGCTGACAAGGAAAGCAAGTAATTTCACACTCATAAAGTGCCGCCTTCGGGGGGCACTTTATCATTTTATATGAGGTTTATATGATCCATCAATTCAAACTCCATGGCTATAATATCGTGCTGGATGTCTGCTCCGGCGCTGTGCACGTGGTGGATGATGTGGCTTATGACATCATCGCCCTTTTTGAAAATAACACGCGTGAGCAGGCGCTTGCTTCGGTCGCGGCCTCCTATCCGGATATCGATCGGGCGGAGATCGAGGAATGCTACGATCAGGTCGTCTCCCTCAAGGAGGCCGGAAAGCTTTTCGCGCAGGATACCTTCGCGCCCATCGCCGGTGAATTGAAAAACCGCACCGCCGGGGTGGTAAAGGCGCTTTGTCTGCACGTGGCGCACACCTGCAACCTCAATTGCTCCTATTGCTTTGCCTCTCAGGGCAAGTATCACGGCGACCGCGCCATCATGAGCTACGAAGTGGGCAAGCAGGCGCTGGATTTCCTGGTGGCCAATTCCGGCACCCGCCGCAATCTGGAGGTGGACTTCTTCGGCGGTGAGCCGCTGATGAACTGGCAGGTCGTGAAGGATCTGGTCAGGTACGCCCGCTCCATCGAAAAAGAGGCCGGGAAGAACTTCCGCTTCACGCTGACCACCAACGGTGTGCTGATCGATGATGATGTCATCGATTTTGCCAATAAGGAAATGAGCAATGTGGTGCTCTCTCTGGATGGCCGCAAGGACGTGCATGATCGTTTCCGTGTAGATTACGCCGGCAACGGCAGTTTTGAAAAGATCGTGCCCAAGTTCCAGAAACTCGTAGAAGCCCGCGGCGGTAAGAATTATTACATGCGCGGCACCTTCACACACCATAATCCGGATTTCCTCAACGATATCAAGACCATGCTGGATCTGGGCTTCAATGAATTGTCCATGGAGCCGGTCGTCTGCGCCAAGGATGATCCCTCCGCGCTCACCGAGGAAGACAAGCCCATCGTGATGCAGCAGTATGAGGATCTGGCCAAGCTGATGCTTCAGAAGGAAAAGGAGGGCAAGCCCTTCACCTTCTATCACTACATGCTGGATCTGTCCGGCGGCCCGTGCATTTACAAGCGCATCTCCGGCTGCGGCAGCGGCACGGAGTATATGGCCGTGACGCCCTGGGGCGATCTGTATCCCTGCCATCAGTTCGTGGGCGATGAAAAATTCCGCCTCGGCGATATCTGGAAGGGTGTCACCAACCCGGATGTCCGTGATCAGTTTGCCTCCTGCAATGTCTATGCCCGTCCCGATTGCAAAGATTGCTGGGCAAAGCTTTACTGTTCCGGCGGCTGCGCGGCCAATGCCTATCATGCCACGGGCGATATCCGCGGCACCTATGCCTACGGCTGCGATCTGTTCCGCAAGCGCATGGAATGCGCCATCATGCTGGCGGTCGCCCGTCAGCTCGGTGATGAAGAATGATCTCCACACCGGTCGTTGATTTTGTAAAATCGTATCAGGCCTCTTCTCCGGCCCGGTTCCATATGCCGGGCCATAAAGGGCGGCCTTTTCTGGGCTGTGAACCCATCGATCTGACATAGATCGACGGGGCGGACAGCCTCTATGAAGCAGACGGGATCCTGGCCGAGAGCGAACGGAACGCGTCTGCTTTATTCGGATGTCCCACCTTCTATTCTGCAGAAGGTTCCTCGCTGGCCATCCGCGCCATGCTGTATCTGGCTGTGCGCGGGGGAGAGGGGCGGCATATCCTCGCGGGCCGGAACGCGCACAAGGTGTTCCTGCACGCGGCTGCCATGCTGGATCTGCAGGTCACATGGCTTTGCCCCAAAGATCAGTCCTCTTATCACAGCTGTCTGCTGACCCCGGAGGCTGTGGAGGCGGCCCTGTCCGCCTGCGCCGATCAGCCTCGCGCTGTCTACCTCACCTCGCCGGATTATCTGGGCAATATGCCGGATATCGCCGGTATCGCGCGGGTCTGTCACCGGCATCAGGTGCTGCTGCTTGTGGATAACGCGCACGGCGCTTATCTCCGGTTCCTGCCGCGCAGCCTTTTCCCCATGGATCTGGGAGCGGATCTGTGCTGTTCCTCCGCGCATAAGACGCTGCCGGCTGTGACCGGCGCGGCTTACCTGCATGTGCGGGAGGCGGATGTGCCTTATGCCAGACGGGCTTTGGCGCTGTTTGGTTCTACCAGCCCATCTTATCTCATCCTGCAGTCGCTGGATCTGCTCAATCCCTATCTGGAGCTTCTTCCTTCCGGGCTCGAAGCGTTTCTGCCTTCTGTCCGCGCGCTGCGCGCCGCGCTCACCGCGCACGGGTACACGCTGGTCGGGCAGGAGGAGATCAAGCTTACGCTCCTGGCTTCCGCCGCCGGTTTCACCGGGGATGAACTGAGCGAGATCCTTCGCCGCGAAGGAATCTGGGCGGAATTCCACGATCCGGATTACCTTGTGCTGATGCTCACCCCGGAAAATTCGATCGAAGAGCTGCGAAAACTCCGTTCCGTGCTCTGTTCTCTTGAGGTCAGGCCGGCTTTGCCGCGTTCCCTGCCGCCGTTCACCCTGCCCGTGCAGGCCATGACACCCCGTCAGGCGGTCTTCGCCGCCTCGGAGGAGGTTCCCGTGGAGCAGGCGGTCGGGCGTGTGCTCGCGTTCGCGGATGTCGGCTGTCCGCCGGCCATTCCCATCGTCATGTGCGGAGAAGTCATTGACACGTCCGCCGCGGCGCTCTTTCGGTATTACGGCATCCAAAAATGTGCTGTAGTCATATAAAGCCCCTTTTGATATCCTTTTTTCTTCGGGATATCCCGCTCATACCCCAAATAATGAATGGAGGATGAACCTATGCTGAATGTCAAAGGAAAATGGTGCCTCATCACCGGTGCCGCACGCGGTATCGGCCGCCTGACTGCTGAATTTATGGCGGCTCAGGGCGCGAATCTCATTCTGCATGCCCGTACCATGGCGCATACCGAGGCGGTTGCCGAGGCCTGCCGCGCCGCGGGCGTGGAAGTTCGTCAGGTCGCCTGTGAGCTGACCGATCTCGAGGCGGTCGAAAAGATGCTTTCTGAGATCGATGCCATGGGTGTTCAGGTGGATGTGGTGCTCAATAACGCCGGTCTGCAGATCGCCTACCGCACGGATTACCTCACCACCCCGGATTCCGATTACACCCAGTCCTTCCTCATCAACACTGTTGCCCCCATGAGGATCTGCTATCACTTCCTGCCCGGCATGATCGCGCGCGGCTTTGGCCGTATCCTCAATACTACCTCCGGTATCGCGCTGGATCCCCAGCAGGCCGGTTACAGCGCCGCGAAGGCCGCGCTCAATAAGGTCACCATCGATATCGGCAGCAAGCTGCAGGGCACGGATGTGACCATCAACCTGTGCGATCCCGGCTGGTGCCGTACGGATCTGGGCGGTCCTCACGCGCCCAACGCGCCTGAAAGCGCCATTCCCGGCATCGTGGCCGGCGCCTTCTGCACGGATAAGAAGAGCGGCCGCAACATCGGCGCGCAGGCGTTCGCCGGTATGACCCTTGAAGAGGCTGTCGCCAAGATCGAACGCGAATATCCCTCTCCCTATTGATCCTGTGTTTTCCCGCGTGTCTCCGGTTTCGGGCCGGAGGCCTCTCAGCCCGCTTCGGCGGGCTTTTTTGATTGCCTTTTTTGCTTTGTTTCCCGAATGCGGCGATCTATACGCGCCGTATTCGGTCGGATCCGTCTATACATATGCGTTCGCGTCGTGTTTTTATTTCAAAAGTGCATTTTCTGTCGAAAACAGCGAAAAATTGTTTCAAACATGTTAATTACTCATTATTCTATTGCAAATTTCACGTTTTCGTGACATAATAGGACATCACCTGAAGGAGGTGTGCCCTTTGGTCAACTATAAAAAGTTGTTTCATGTCCTGATCGAGCAGGATATGACCAACGCCCAGCTTCGGCAAAAAGCCGGTTTCAGCGCCAACATCATGACCCGCATCAAGCACAACAAATATGTTTCGCTTGAAAGTCTGGAGCAGATCTGTCGTGTGCTGAACTGCAAGCTGGATGACATTCTGGAGTTTGAGCCGGATGAAACTTATCCGGAACAGGATCAGCTGCGCGCGGCGGATGATGAAAAGAAGCTGCGCTACCGTTTCCGTCTGCATCGCGAAACGGAATGATCCGCGCCTGTCCAATCGCAAATAACAGATGCGGCCGGGATATGTCATCCGGCCCGATAAGGAGGTAGTTCTCTTGGAAATCTGGAATCGTGCATTGGCGACCATGAAAAAATCGCCGTCTTTCCAAACCATGTTCCATCTCATCATGTCCTACGGCAACGATACCGCTGCCGAGATCACCGATCAGAACGGACAGATCGTCTCCCGCTCTTACCGTGAATACGAGAATATGTCCTTCTCCGCCTGCGGTTATCTGCAGGGCAAGGGCCTTTACAAAAAGAACGATGTTGTCGGTCTCTGCTACGATACCTGTATGGACTGGCCTGTGCTTTTTTGGGGTGTGCTGATGAGCGGCGGTATCCCGCTTCTGCTCAATCCCGCCGCTGAGGATGAACTGCTGTGCCGCATCATGAAGGAAGCCGGCGCGACCGCCTATGTTTCCTATCGTGAAATGAAGGGCTGCGAGCTGCCCTTCATCAAGGCTTCTCACGCGCTGCGTCCCGGCAATCCCGGCAATGAGGACTGGGCGGATCAGATCGCTCTTTGCACCTCCGGTACCACCGGCATGAGCCGCATCTTCCTGTATGACGGCGCGGCCATCACCGGCCAGATGATCGCCTTTGATGATGTGGCGGACCGCAACCGTGACCTGCCCTTCCGGGAGGGTGAGCCCTGCAAGACGCTCGGCTTCCTGCCCTTCCATCACATTTTCGGCTTCATCGTTGTGTATTGCCTCTATGCTGTCACGGGCAAGACGGTCGTCTACCTGCGTGACAAGGGCGTGCAGACCATCACCGAAGCCTGCCGCCGTCACGGCGTTACCCATCTGTGCTGCGTGCCCATGTTCTTCAATGCTCTGGCCGGCGGTGTGCGCCGCAAGCTGATCGGCGAAATGGGCATGAGCGAGGAACAGCTTTCCCAGCTGATGATGGGCTCTCTGCAGCTGCAGGCCGCCCACGCCGGTGAGGAAAATGTAGTTGTCCCCGATATGATCAAGAAGATCCAGTACACCCTCCTCGGGCCGCAGATCCGTCTGATGATCACCGGCGGCGGCCATATCCCGGATGGCACCCTCAAGCTGATCAATGCCCTGGGCTATCCGCTTTACAACGGCTTTGGCATGACTGAGACCGGCGTCTGCGCGGTCGAGGTGTCCTACAATCCCCTGCAGCGCATCAAGGGCAGCATCGGCCGTCCCTTCAAGCTGGTGGATTATATGGTCTCCGGCGAGGGAGACAGCGGCGAGCTGCTCGTCAACGGCGCGCCTCTGCACAGCGGTACCATCGTGGACGGCATTCGTCTGCCGCGCGATAAGTCCAAGTGGTTCGCCACCGGCGATATCGTGCGCAAGACCACCGAAGGATTGTATATCATCGGCCGCAGCAAGGATGTCATCATCAATGCCAGCGGTGAAAATATCTACCCCGATGAATTGGAAGATTACTTCATCGCGCTGCCCGGCACGGTCCGCAACTGCGTCATGGGCCTCAAGAACGGCGATTACGAAGATATCGCCCTCATCGTAGAAGCGATCCCCGGCAGCCTTGATAAGGACGCGCTGGTGGATGCCTTCCTGAAGGTGAACGACCGTCTGCCAGCCGATCAGAAGGTCTCCCGCTTCTTCGTTACCGAAGCGCCGCTCCCGCTCTCTGCTTCCATGAAAGTCCGCCGCCGCGCGCTGAAGGCCGGTCTGGAGGATGGCACGTGGAAGGCGGAGGAACTGCACGTCTATAACAAGAAGGACACCGCCGTTCCGGCCGCTGCCGCTTCCGCGGCTGTGGATGCCGCCGAACTGGCCGCCATCCGCGATACGGTGCGCCGCATCTTTGCCGAAAAGCTGAATGTGGATGAAAACACGGTGGGCGACGGCGATAACTTCGTCATGGAGCTGGGGGCCGATTCTCTGGCGCTCTACTCCGCCTTCTGCGCGCTGGAGGATGAATACAATATCGTCATCACCGACAGCGATTATAAAGAACTGTCCACCCTCACTCAGGCGGTCCAGCTGGTGTACGCCAAGCTGCATCCCGGTGTCGCCGCCCCTGCCGCTGTGAAGGAAGCAAAGCAGGCCGAGGAAGAGGTCATCCCGGCTCAGCACCGCATCACCGACTTTGCCAAGAGCCCGGAATATCTGGCGCTCTGCCGCCGCAAGGAAGAGACCATCACCAACGAGGAAGAGAATCCCTATTTCAAGCCGCATGATTCCGTCATCCGTGACACCTCCTTCATCGGCGGCAAGATGGCCATCAACCTGGGCAGCTACAACTACCTTGGCATGTCCGGTCATCCCGAGACGGCGCAGGCCGCCATCGATGCCATCCTGAAGTATGGCACCTCTGCTTCCGGCAGCCGTACGCTGGCCGGTGAGAAGACCATCTACATGGAACTGGAAAAGGCCATCGCTGATTGGAAGCACACCGAGGACAGCATCGTCTGCACCGGCGGCTGGGCGACCAACCTCACCTTCGTTTCCACCTTCTGCCGTGAAGGCGATCTCATCCTGTATGATGTTCTCTCCCACAATTCCATCTGCGAGGGTGTCGCACTTTCCAAGGCGGAGAGCAAGGCCTTCGGCCATAATGATCTCGAAATGCTGGAGAAGATCCTGCAGAAGACCGAGGGCAAGTACAACAAGGTCCTCATCATTGTGGAAGGCGTGTACAGCATGGACGGCGATATCGCGCCCATTCCCGAGTTTGTTGCCCTCAAGAAGAAGTACGGCTGCTTCCTCATGGTGGACGAAGCGCATTCCGGCGGTGTCATCGGTGACAATGCCGGCGGCGTGGATGATTATTTCCATCTGGATCCCCATGATATCGATATCAAGATGGGCACGCTGTCCAAGGCCCTGGGTGCCTGCGGCGGCTACATCGCGGCAGACCACAGCATCGTTGAGTTCATGCGCTACTCCATGAACGGCTTCGTCTTCACCGCGGGTATCTCTCCGGCGCTGGCTGCCGAAGCCATGAAGGCCATCGAGATCATCCGCCGCGATAACAGCGCGGTCACCCAGCTGCACCGCAATGTGGAATACTTCGTGCGCCGCTGCCGTGAAGAGGGCATGAACATCGGCCTGGCCGGTAAGAGCGCCATCGTGCCCGTGCTGATCGGTTCGGATGCCGATGCCGCCCGCCTGTCCGCCGTCATGCTGCGTGATTACGGTGTCTTCGTTCCCCCGGCCATGTATCCCGCCGTTCCCATGGGCGAGAGCCGTCTGCGCTTCACCATTTCCGCCCCGCACACCATCGAACAGCTGGAGACCGCGGTCTCTTCTCTGTCCGAGCTGATGCACAAGGAAGGCTTCCTCAAGTAATCTGATATCAAATGGCTGTCCTCCGATGAGGAGCGGCCTCAATCCAAACAGCACCGGGTGAAGATCCGGTGCTGTTTTGGTATACGCGCGTTCTGTCTGAGGATGCATGTCCCTGGGGTTCATAAGGCGGCGCGGCTTAAGCGGTTCCCCATCCGCTCCGGCGGAAAGGTAGACAATCGCCGCCCGTCCTGCTATAATATCGAACATTCCAAGCATTGGAGGCAATCGATGAAAGACAAGGAACGAGGCGTCCGGTCTGTTTTCAGTCAGTATAAGGGTCTGAAACGGGAAAATTATATCCTGTTCTTCGGGCGGATCGTGACCAATCTGGGCTCCATGGTCTGGCCGATGCTGACACTGATCCTGACTTCCAAACTCAATTATTCAGCGGAAGACGCGTCGCTTTTGATGATCGTAGCCGGCTTTATCCTGCTGCCGTTCAATCTGCTGGGCGGTACGCTGGCGGATCGGATGAACAAAAAGTATATCATCGTCATCTGTGATCTCATTTCGGTGGCGCTTTATGTCACCTGCGCGTTTATACCGCTGACGATCCATTCCCTGGTGCTCATCGTGATCGCCGCGGCGGCGCAGAATCTGGAGCATCCGGCTTACAACGGCATTATTGCTGATATCACGCCCACGATGGATCGTGAGCGCGCGTTTTCATTGCAGTATCTGGGCATGAATCTGGGCTTTATGGCCGCTCCGACCATCGCGGGCTTGTTATTCAAGGATTTTCTCTGGCTGTCTTTCCTGATCAGCGGCATTTCCATCTTCTGTTCAACTGTGCTCATCTTCTTCCTTGTCCGGGATATCACGCCGGTGGAGGAGAGCATTCCCGAAGCCGTGTATCAGAAGAAGGAGAGCCGCGGCATCATGCGGCTGCTGTTTTCAAGCGGCGCGCTGATGCTGTACATGGTGGTCATCACCCTGTATCATGTGTCCTATCAGCAGTTTTCCTATCTCATGCCCATCGATCTCACCGCGCGTCACGGGGATGCCGGTTCCGTGATCTACGGCACCATCAATTCGGTCAACTGCATTGTGTGTGTCCTTTTCACACCGCTCATCACGCGCGCGTTCAAGCGCTGGTCCACGGTCGGGAAGATCATGGCGGGCATCCTGCTGACAGTCGCCGCGTTCGGTCTGTTTATGCTGCCGTTCAACTTCATTCCGCTGTATTATGTCGGCATGGTACTGTTCACCCTCGGTGAAGTGTTTACCGCGCTTTCGACCGGCCCGCATCTCAATAACCGCATCTCTGCCGCGCATCGCGGCCGCATCAACGCGGTCAACGGAGTGCTCCAGTCACTGGTCGCCAGCGTCTGCATGTATGTCACCGGCGTTTTGTACGACGCGAGCGAAACCTCCCTGCTGTCGTGGATCTTCGTGACCGGGATCGCGGTCACATCCATCCTGCTGGGGCTTTTCCTCTTCAAAGCGGATAAGAAGAAATACCCGGCGCTGTACACCCCGGAAGGGCTCGCGGCGGATTAATTCCCTCCGGCGTATCTTTCCATCAAAAAACGTCCTGCGGTTGCAGGGCGTTTTTGTATTGCGTTTATTCTTCCCTGAAGGAGAGCTTTCCTTCCTTCAGCATCCGCAGCAGCGCTTCCTTGTTATTTTCGCATTCCCGGCGCGTGACAGCATGGAGCATGGCGTTCAATGTGATGCCGATCCGCGGCCCCGTAATGCCCGCCCAGCCGAGGTCGCTGCCCTTTACGGCCAGATCCTTCAGTCCCATGCAGGCGCCGCTGTCCAGTAATTGCCGGGCTTCGGCGCGGTATCTGTCAAAATCGATTCCCTGAGAATGGGTCAGGATATCACCGGCCTTCTGATCGGCTTCCTGTACATCCATCAGGCGGAAGAAGCGTTCTTCTCCCAGTTTGGCCAGCAGCAGCCACAGGCTTTCATCGGTCGGCAGCATGTTGTGACAGGCAATCAGGCAGCACACATCCTCGGTCAGCCTGCGCGGCATCTTCAGGCTGTTCATCACCTGTTCCGCCATTTCTGTTTTTTCCAGCAGCAGCGCCCAGCGCACCGTCAGGTCCTTCGCGCTCAGGCTGACCGCGCGGGCGGTGTATGTCCACGCGTCCGAGCTGTCCGGATGCGCCTCGTCCCTGCATCCGTCCAGCGCGCGCAGCTCCGGGATCGCGGCAAACAGAACTTCTTTCTGGTCAAGCAGCTTTTCCCCGATCCCGTCCGCCTGCAGAAATCCGTTCAGTTCCTGCGCCACGCGCTCACGGGAGACCAGATCCAGCCTGTTTCGCAGCTTCAGCATCGCGGCTGCCGTGCTTTCTTCGATCGTGAAGCCCAGACGGGCAGAGAATCGAAGCGCGCGCAGGATCCTCAGCGCGTCCTCGGTAAAGCGCTCTTCCGCGTTTCCCACGCAGCGGATGATCCTGTTTTTCAGATCCTCCTGCCCGCCGAACAGGTCGATCACCTGTCCGTTCAGGGTGTCCAGCGCCATGGCGTTCACCGTAAAATCACGCCGCATCAGGTCATCCTCGACGCGGGTGGAAAAGGTCACATTCTCCGGGTGCCGTCCGTCCAGATACTGCCCGTCCGTGCGGAAGGTGGTGATCTCCAGCTGCATGCCTTCAATGATCACAGAGACCGTCCCGTGCCTGATCCCGGTATCGATCGTACGGAAGTCTTTGAATACCGTGTGCATCTCATCGGGGGAGGCGCTTGTGCACATATCCCAGTCGTGAGGCGCTGTTCCCAGCAGCGTATCGCGCACGCAGCCGCCGACCGGATAGGCCGAAAAGCCTGCTTCATCAAGCAGGCGGACGGCGGTCAGTACAGGCGCGGGAACATGGAAATCCATTTTTACCTCCGGAAACTGTTATTGGAATGAATATTGCTTATTTTCCGCTTTCCATAAACAGCAGATCAAACTGTGGGATGGAAGTTGTGGTGCCGTCCGGGTTGATCGTCACGATGTCCCCGGTCTTGCAGGCGTACACCTTCACCAGGCTGCCCATGGAGAACATCACCGGCGCGTCGCTGTTGATATAGATGTAGTTCTTGTAGTTGTTATTGGTTTTTCCCAGCGCGACTGTGTACAGATAATCGCCCGGTCCCTCCTTCAGATCCACCAGATAGCCGGTGTAGCCGAAGATCTGTCCGTTGTAGGAGGCGGAATTGGCGATCAGCTTGCTGTATTCGGGCTTGATCGCGCCGGAGACCAGTTGCATGCGGCGCTCGTCATCCGTCAGGGTGCGGGTGCCGACATATTCAAAGGTGCGCTCGTTGAAGCCCTTCTTGCTCATCACCACGCGGATGTAGTAGGTGCCTTCGGTGCGGGTGTCCAGCGTGAAGGAGAAATTGCGTCCGGTCACGGATTTTGTGTAGTTGATCGCGCCGCTCACCACCAGCTGGGTGGTCACGCCGCCCTCGGTGGTGCCCTTGATCACGGTCTCATCCGTCAGCACATCGGGAACCGTCTGAGTCATCGTGGCGATGATACGGTTGGGGTCATAGGCCACGGAATAGGTCTTGATGTTGTCCAGATCGCCTTCTCTGGAGGCGGTCACCGTGACGGCATAGGTGCCGCGGCCGGGCAGGGTGATCTTCTGGGAGAATTCGCCGCTGCTGTTGGCGTTCACATTGTAGCTGGTGCCGGAGGTGCTGCTGATGCCGATCACATTCACCGACAGCGCGGCCTTCGCGGCGGTGGTGCCTTTGAGAACGAAGGTCTCGTCATGGGTCTCGCGGGGCGGCTCGGAGGAGAACAGCAGTTTGACCGGCAGCTTCGGCATGGGCAGCACCTGCGTGAAGGTGAAGGTCTTCATGATCCCCTCAAGCGCGGATACATCCGCGTCCGTGCAGTTACGGCCATACACCTGCATATCCAGCGTGATGGTATAACCATTGCGGATGGTGCGGCGTTGCGCGCCCGTGCAGATCAGCGCGCCGTTCTGGCGCAGGGTGTAACGGGTCTGCAGAAAACGCTCGGCGCTGCTGCCGTAGTTCTTCCACGCCGCGCTGGAATAATCATAGCCCAGGATCGCGTAGGTGGAGCCGTCCGTGTGGCTGACGCGGAAGTTCTTTCGCATATCCTCGTCCTGCAGGTTCAGGTCAAAGTACTGCTGCGCGTCCACGTCCTGTCTGGCGGTCACCACCAGGCGGCGGCCGTTGGACTGGTCAAAGGCGATCATCTTCAGCCCGTTATTGCCGAATTCCTGCGCGATCGTGTCATAGTCATAGCCGTTTCCGATCAGGAAATCCTCATAGGTGCTGTAATTGGTGGCGGTCACCACCGGATTATAGGCGCCGGAGGGCAGCGTCAGCCGGGCGCAGAAATCACTGAAGGTGTAATCCTCCGCCAGCGCCGCGGATGAAATGAGGAGCAGCAGAATAAAAGATACGAAAAGCGCTTTCTTAACGCGTCTGAGCAGTCGGTTGTCCATATGAAGCCTCCTTCATGCGAAAGAATGCTCAAATTATAACATATTTGTAATAGAAACGCAATAATTTTCGCCTTTTTCCGTCCTCCGCGGGCCACCAACGGGGCGCGGCATGATACGGGAGGGAACAATAAAACGGCCGTTAAACGGATTCCTTGTTTTTTACGGTCTGCTGTGCTATACTGCCTCTGTTCCTGAAAGGAGGGACTGAAATGGACACTGTTCTTGAAACGCATGAACTGACGAAAGCATTCCGTGGACGGAACGCGGTCGATCATGTCAATATCCATCTTAAAAAAGGCGAGATCTATGGTCTCATCGGCAAAAATGGCGCGGGCAAGACCACGCTGATGCGCATGGTCCTTTCTCTCGCGAAGCCCACCTCCGGCTCGATCGATCTTTTCGGTCAGCCCGCGACCGACGCTTCCCGCGCGCGCGTGGGTTCGCTCATCGAGGCGCCGGCCATTTATCACCGCTGCACCGCGCAGGAAAATCTGCGCCGCTTTGCCGCGCTTTACGGCGCGGATCAGAGTCAGATCCCGGATCTGCTCCGTCAGGTAGGGCTGGCGGATACCGGCAGCAAGAAGGCAGGCGCTTTCTCCCTGGGCATGAAGCAGCGCCTGGGCATCGCCATCGCCATGCTGGGGGATCCCGATCTGATGATCCTGGATGAACCCGTCAACGGCCTGGATCCCGAGGGTATGCGCGATGTGCGCGATCTGATCCACACCATGAACCGCGAGAAGGGCACCACCTTCCTCATCAGCTCCCATCTGCTGGATGAACTGCAGAAGACCGTCACCCGCTACGGCATTCTGAACAGCGGTCATCTCGTGGAGGAACTGAGCGCGGATGAACTCAGGGACCGCTGCCGCACAGGGGTCGTTTTCACGGTGGATGACACGGAGAAGGCCGCGGCTGTCCTCAAGGAAGCCGGAGAGACCGATATGATCTGCGGCACGCGTACAGTCACGCTTTTGTCTCACCTCACCCGCGCCGGAGAGTTCAACCGTCTTCTCGTGCATGCCGGTGTCACGGTCAGCGGCATTGAGAATACCATTGAAGGTCAGGAAGACTATTTTGTCAGAAGGATGGGGGAGTGAGCAATGAAAAAACTGTTCGGATTTGAATTCCACAAGCTTTTCAGCCGTGTTTCTCTCTATATCCTGATGGCCGTGTGCGTCATTCTGGTGCTTCTGAATGTGGCGATGCCCAATATGCTGAACGGCATGTTCGACACCCTGGGCGAGAACGCCGAGGAAATGCTGGAGGTGCTCGGCCTTTCCGTCAACAGCACCGCGGATGTGTTCATCGTCAAGGCGATCGATTCCGGCAACATGCAATTGCTGCTGGCCATTCTCATCGCCATGATCATCACGCAGGATTATTCCGAGAATACCCTCAAGAACATCCTGTCCAGAGGCTTCCGCCGTGAATCTGTGTATGTCACCAAGCTCATCATCTGCTGCGCTGTCGCGGTCGTGATGGGCATCATCGGCATGATCGTTTCCTGGATCGCCGGCACGGTTATGTATTCCCCTTCCGCGCGCGGTCTGGCAGAGCTGCTGCCGCTGCTGCTCACGCAGCTGCTGGTCCTGGTCACCATTTCCGCCTTCTATGTGCTCATCGCGGTCTTCACGCACAGGATCGGCGCGGCGCTGGCTATCGGTATCGTTTCCACTCAGATGATCCCGCTGCTCACGCAGGGCATCGACCTCGCGTTTGATTACTTCCATATCCGTTTCCATCTGACGGATTACAATGTGTTCAATTTCCCGGCCGCGCTGGCCAAAACGCCCGCGCT
The DNA here is from genome assembly GCA_937907055.1 of uncultured Clostridia bacterium. Lineage (GTDB taxonomy): Bacteria > Bacillota > Clostridia > Christensenellales > Aristaeellaceae > ZC3RG03. Next base: position 23,188 of record CALCTW010000065.1, read on the forward strand.
GACGGGGAACGCCGACGCGCCGCTCACGCCCATGCTGCAGATGTTCTCCACGAGCGTATCGAATGAGACCATCATCACCTGTGCCGTCTGCAGTGTGGTCTGGCTCTGCCTGTTCATCGTGCTGGGCTGGTTCTCCGCCAAAAAGCAGGAGATCTGATCCTGCCGCGAAAAGGCTTTTCTCATTCGTTTTATCCCGCCGCTGCAGGCGGATCACGCGCCCTTCCGTCATACGGCGGAGGGGCCTTTGTTTTGATCTCTTCATGCTTTTTTATTGTTTATTCCCAGTGGCTTCTCCTCCCCGTGGTTGATAAAAAAATGTGGATGTGGTACAATATCTTGTATTTCTATGGAATGGAGTGTTTTTACTGATGGACATGCGTCAAAAGATCGCAGATCTTGTTGAACAGACGATAAAGACGGCTTATCCGGATGCCGTGATGGAAACCCCCGTCTACGGTATGCTGGAAGTGCCGCCGGATCAGAAAATGGGCGATTACGCCTTTCCCTGCTTTAAGCTGAGCCGCACCCTCCGCATGGGTCCTCCCATGATCGCCAAAAAGCTGGCGGAAAACTGGGCGGGCGCCGATACCGCGCGCGCGGAATGCGCCGGCGGCTATCTCAATTTTTTCTTCAACCGCGAAGCCTTCGCGAAGGAGATCCTTTCCGCCGTGATGGCCGCGCCCGAAAAGTGGGGCAGCAGCGAGAGTGGCAAGGGCAAGACGGTGTGCTTGGATTATTCCTCCATCAACATCGCCAAGCGCTTCCACATCGGCCACCTTTCCACCACCGTGCTGGGCAATTCCTTAAAGCGCATCTATGAATTCCTCGGCTGGAAGACGGTCGGTATCAATCACCTCGGCGACTGGGGCACTCAGTTCGGCAAGATGGTGTGCGCCTACAAAAAGTGGGGCAATAAAGAAGAAGTGGAAAAGGGCGGCGTGGGTGAAATGACCCGTCTTTACGTCCGTTTCCACAAGGAAGCCGAGGAGCATCCTGAGCTTGAGGATGAAGGCCGCGCCTGGTTCAAGCGCATCGAGGATGATGATCCCGAGGCCATGGAGATCTTCACCTGGTTCAAGGAAGTCACCCTGCGCGACGCCATGAAGGTGTACGATAAACTGGGCGTTTCCTTTGACAGCTACGCCGGCGAGAGCTTCTACAAGGATAAGACCGGCCGCGTCGTGGAGGAACTGGAAGAAAAGGGTCTTCTGAAGGAGGATCAGGGCGCCAAGCTCGTGGATCTGGAAGCGTACAATATGCCTCCCTGCCTGATCCTGAAAAAGGACGGCGCTACGCTGTATCACACCCGTGATATCGCGGCGGCGCTCTACCGCAAGGATACCTATCATTTTGACAAGTGCCTCTATGTTGTGGCCTATCAGCAGAATCTGCATTTCCAGCAGCTGTTCAAGGTGCTGGAGCTGATGGGTTATCCCTGGGCCAAGGATCAGATGGAGCATGTGGCCTTCGGTATGGTAAGCTACGAGGGGCAGACGCTTTCCACCCGTGACGGCCGTGTGGTCTATCTGGAGGAACTGCTGGAGCGCGCCACTGAAAAGGCGCTCGCCATCATCAATGAGAAGAGCCCCAACCTCGAAAACAAAGAAGAAGTAGCCCGTCAGGTGGGTATCGGCGCTGTCGTCTACTCCACGCTGCAGAACGGCCGCATCAAGGATATCGATTTCTGGTGGGATCGCGCCCTCAGCTTTGACGGCGAGACCGGCCCCTATGTGCAGTATACCTACGCCCGCTGCTGCTCTGTGCTGCGCAAGATGCCCGCGGATCTTCCCGCGCCGGATTATTCCGCGCTGTGCGATGATGAGGCGCAGGAGCTGCTCCGTCTCATCTCCCGCTACCCCGAAGCCGTGCAGAAGGCCTGCCGTGATAATGAGCCCTGCGTGATCAACCGCGCCGTGACCGATATCGCCAAGGCCTACAACAAGTATTATTACGAACACCGCGTTCTGGATGACGACGCGGCTGCCACGGCTGCCCGTATCGAGCTCACCCGCGCCTGCAGCGCCATCATCCGCGGCGGTCTGTATCTGCTGGGTGTGGAAGCTCCCGAAAAAATGTGATCCTGTCCGGAAACGGAGGAACAATCCATGAAATTCACAAAAATGCAGGGCATCGGCAATGATTATGTCTATGTCAATTGCTTTGAAGAGAAGATCGACGATCCTGCCGCTGTCGCCGTCGCGATCAGCAAGCCGCATTACGGCATCGGCTCGGATGGCCTGATCCTGATCGGCCCCAGTGATACGGCTGATTTTGAAATGCGCATCTTCAACGCGGATGGAAGCGAGGCCGATATGTGCGGCAACGGCATCCGCTGCGTGGGCAAGTATGTGTACGACCGCGGCCTTACCGATAAGACCGAGCTGACCATCTCCACCATGGCGGGCCTGAAAAAACTTTGGCTCACCGTGGAGGAGGGGCATGTCACTCTCGTCCGGGTGGATATGGGCGCGCCGTGTCTGGATCCGAAGAAGATCCCTGTCGCCCTTGAAGGCGATATGATCCGTCAGTATCCGCTCGTCATCGATGGGAAAGAATGGCCCGTCACCTGTGTCAGCATGGGCAATCCCCACGCGGTCGTGTTTGTGGAGGATCCCCTCAAGCTGGATCTTCCCGCGATCGGCCCCAGGTTCGAAAATAACCCCGTTTTCCCCAAACGCACCAATACGGAGTTCATCCGCGTCATCAGCCGCGATGAACTGCAGATGCGTGTGTGGGAGCGCGGCGCCTGCGAGACTCTGGCCTGCGGCACCGGCGCGTGTGCCTCTCTGGTGGCGGCGGTGGTAAACGGCTGCGCGGATCGCAAGGCCACCCTGCACCTGATCGGGGGAGACCTGATCGTGGAATGGAATGAAGAAGACGGCCATGTTTATCAGGCCGGTCCTGCCGAGTTTGTTTTTGACGGTGAATGGAATCAATAAATAACGCCGCACAGCGGAAGGCAAGTAAGGAGAAATGAAAAAATGAAGATCAATCAGAACATGGCATCCCTGCCCGCCGGATATCTTTTCGCGGAAGTCGCGCGCCGTGTCAGGGAATATGAAAAGACCCATACGGACGCGAATCTGCTGCGTCTGGGCATCGGTGATGTCACCCGTCCGCTGGCCCCCACGGTGGCCAAGGCCTTCGGTGACGCCGCCGCCGCGATGGGAACCAAAGAAGGCTTCCATGGCTACGCGCCCGATTTCGGCTATGATTTCCTGCTCAAGGCGATCGCCGATCACGATTATCGTCAGTACGGCATCGATATCAACGAAGGCGATATCTTTGTTTCCGACGGCGCCAAGACCGATACCTCCAGCATTCAGGAACTGTTCTCCGCGGATTGCCGCATCGCCGTGACAGATCCCGTCTATCCCGTCTATGTGGATTCCAATGCCATGGCCGGCCGTCTCGGCAAGTATGAGAACGGCCGCTGGAGCAATCTGGTCTACCTGCCCTGCAACGCGGAAAACGGTTTTGTTCCCGCGCTGCCCACGGAAAAGGTGGATGTGCTCTACCTGTGCTATCCCAACAATCCCACCGGCACTGTGCTGACCCGTGATCAGCTCAAGGTGTTCGTGGACTGGGCGCTTGAAAATGAAGCGCTGATCATTTACGATTCCGCCTACAAGGCTTTCATCCGTCAGGATGATGTTCCCCAGTCCATCTTCGAGATCGAGGGTGCCCGCAAGTGCGCCATCGAATGCTGCTCCTTCTCCAAGACCGCCGGCTTCACCGGCACCCGCTGCGCCTATACCGTTCTTTGCGATGAACTGATGGGCAAGGATGAGAACGGTGAGGATGTTTCCATCAAGAAGCTCTGGAAGCGCCGCATGTCCACCAAGCAGAACGGTGTTTCCTATCCCGTTCAGTGCGCGGCCGCGGCGGTGTTCACCGAGCAGGGCCTGAAGGAGATCAACGAGTGCATCGATTACTATCTGGAAAACTGCCGTATCATCCGTGAAGGCCTGATCGAAGCCGGCTTCACCGTATTCGGCGGCATCAACAGCCCCTATGTGTGGATGAAGACCCCCGACGGCATGTCCTCCTGGGAGTTCTTCGATTATCTGTTGGATAAGGCGCATGTGGTCGGCACCCCCGGCGAGGGCTTCGGTCCCTCCGGCGAAGGCTACTTCCGCCTGACCGCCTTCAACACCAAGGAAAATACCATCGAGGCCGTGAAGCGCGTCATCGCTGCCGTCAAGGGCTGAGGCCGGGCCGGGCTTCCCGGCTGATGGGCTTTTCTTCCCATCGGTCCCGGTGTCAGGGCCCGCTTCATCACGAAAATGTCGCTTAAACAGTCTGTATTGTCACGCGGAATGATTGAAATGCTTCCGTCTTCTGTGCTATACTGTCTGTTGGGGCGATATGAGCACCCTTCGTAAAGGAGGAGATAAAATGAACAAGAATACCAAGCCCATTCTGGCCGCGGCCATCTCGTTTGTCGTCGCCGGCGCCATCTTTTGCGCCATTGCCGGTATCAAGCCTGCCATGGTGATCATCGGTGTCGTCGTGGCGCTGATCGTTGCCTTTGTGGCTTATAATATGGCCAAGGGCGTGGACACCTCCAAGAAGGCGCCCACCCAGAAGAAGTTTGCCGCCACCGGTGATGCCGCCGCGGATGAGCTGATCAGCAAGGGTCAGGAACTGCTTCGTCAGATCCGTTCCGAGGATGACAAGATCCCCGATCCCGAGCTGTCCGCCAAGATCGTGCAGCTGGAGGGCATCGCTACCGATATCTTCACCGCCGTTTCGGAAGAGCCTTCCCGCGCTTCCAAGCTGCGCCGCTTCATGAATTACTACCTGCCCACCACGCTCAAGATGCTCACCAACTACCGCAAGATCGATACCGGGAAGATCACCGGGCAGAGCGCGCAGGATGCCAAGAAGCAGATCGAAGAAGCCATGGATGTCGTGCTGACCGCCTTCACCAAGCAGAAGGAAAATATCTATCAGGATGACATGCTGGATATTACCACCGATGTGGAAGTGCTTGAAACGATGCTCAAGGCCGATGGTCTGCTGGGCTCCGATGTCAAGTGACCGTCACAATATAGAGGAGGATTGAATCATGAGTGAATTGAATCAGGAACAGGCTCAGGCCGTGCAGGCTGCTCCCGCCGCGGAAGCGCATGTTGCTCCCAAGCTGACCTTTGCCACTGAAACTGCCGATAAGGCCGCGCTCGAGCGCGCCGCCAATCTGTTTGCCGAAGCTCCCGCCGCCCCCAAGACGGCTGCGGACGAGGCACTGAAGATCTCTTTGGAGAGCGGTCTGACCCCCGAAGAACTCAAGCAGTGCGAGGAGTTCGCCTCCCAGATCGACCTCACCAACCCCGATCACGTCATGCTGTACGGCGCGGATGCCCAGAAGAAGATCTCCACCTTCTCTGATACCGTTCTTTCCAGCGTCAAGACCAATGAGACCGGCGATGTCGGCGATATGCTGAGCGGTCTGGTCTCCCAGCTGAAGACCTTCAACACCGCCGGCGAGAAGCCCAAGGGTCTGAAGGGTCTGTTCTTCAAGGCGCAGGATCGTGTGGTCGTCCTGAAGGCCTCCTATGACAGCGTTTCCGTCAATGTCGAAAAGATCGCGGCCAACCTCGAAGAGCATCAGGTGCAGCTGCTCAAGGATGTTGCCATGTTCAATCATCTCTATGATATGAACCTGGAATATCTCAACGAGCTCACCATGTACATCGTGGCCGGTGAAAAGCGTCTGGCCGAAGTGCGCGCCACCGATCTCAAGGCCCTGCAGGATGCTGCCCGTCTCAGCGGCGATGCCATGGACGCGCAGAAGGCGAACGATCTGTCCGCCCAGTGCGACCGCTTCGAGAAGAAGCTCTACGATCTGAAGCTGACCCGTGAGATCTCCATCCAGATGGCGCCCCAGATCCGTCTGCTGCAGAACAACAACGCGCTGCTGGTCGAAAAGATCCAGTCCACCCTCGTCAACACCCTGCCTCTGTGGAAGAACCAGATGGTGCTGGCGCTGGGTCTGGAGCACAGCCAGCAGGCCATGAAGGCGCAGCGCGCTGTGACCGATATGACCAACGAACTGCTCAAGAAGAACGCCGAAACGCTCAGGATGGGCACCATCGAGACCGCCAAGGAGAGCGAGCGCGGCATCATCGATATGGAGACCCTCGTCGCCACCAACCAGAGCCTGATCGATACCATCAACGAAGTGAGCCGCATTCAGGCGGAAGGCCGTCAGAAGCGCCACGAAGCCGAGAAGCAGCTGGCCACCATGGAGCAGACCCTCAAGCAGAAGCTGCTTGAAATGTAAGGTCATCACCTTCTTCTTTCCGGTTGTCCGCAGCCGGAGCGAGTACGGGTTTTTATGTCGGGGGATATCTTGATATCCCCCGATTTTTGACCGCCCGAACAACAAGGCGGCAGAGGATGAAAGGGCAGGATGAACATGACGCAGGCAACGGTCACCTATTTTCATAACTCGGGTTTCATGGTCAGGACCGGCTCGATCCTGCTTGTTTTCGATTACTGGCGCGGAGAGGACGGCGCGCTTCCTGTGGAGAGCCGCCTGACGGAACGCGATTTCGCGGATTGCACGCAGATCGTCTTCTTTGTCTCCCACGCGCATCAGGATCATTTCGACAGCGTGATCTACGACTTCAATTACACCAAGTACAAGATCAACTATATCGTGGATAAGGAAGTACCGCAGAAGATCCTGAACTTCAATATCTGCCAGCGCATCCATGAGGGGGAGACTGTTCCGGTCGGTCCTGTCACAGTAACTGCCTTCGGTTCGACCGACGCGGGTGTTTCCTTCTATGTCAAGGCCAACGGTCTCACCATCTTCCACGCCGGCGATCTTAATCTCTGGCACTGGCGCGAGGAACGCAGTCTCAGCGAGGTGCGTCAGGCGCAGAAGGCCTTCTACAACTGCGTAAGGCCGCTGGAAAGCCTGCCGGTCGATATCGCCATGTTCCCGCTCGATCCGCGTCAGGGCGGCTGCTATGATGTGGGGGCCAATCACTTCATCATGGCGGTCAAGCCGCGCGTGTTCTTCCCCATGCACTGGCAGGATAAGCCCGAAGTGGCGCTGGATTACTGCCGCCGGGGCCGCACCTACTACACCGATACCTACGCGCTGACCCGTCCGCGCGAGGCGGCGGAGATCACCTTCACGGATACACGCGTCAAGGTGGATATCATCGCCCCGCAGGAGAAAATCACCGCCATCCCCAATCGCGGCAAGGTGGAGCTGGATAACTTAAGCTTCAAGCACCCCTTCGCGGAGAGCGATCTGCCGGTCGATTTCAGCTTCGGCAAAAAAGATGAATAACAAAATCCCGGATGCAGCGGAAAGCGCTTCGTATCCGGGATTTTTTTATGCGTTTATCTTTTTTCAGGCATGTACCGTGCTGATCAGGTCCAGCAGGTTCCGGCTGTACACCTTTTCAAGGAAGGCGTCACCGAGGTCCATCTCCCGCAGGGTCTCCAGCTCGTCCTTCATGTTGAAGACCGGGTAATCGCTGCCAAACAGCACACGGTCCTCCCCGTACCGCAGGATCATTTCACGGCTTTTTTCCATGCCGAGGAATCGGAAGGAGGAGGAGCAGTCTACCAGCACATCGGTATCCAGCAGGCATTCCATGGCCGCTTCCCATTCGCTCCATCCGCCCAGATGCGCGCAGATGAACCGCATTTTCGGATGCTTCTTCAGCACCTCCGCGATCTGACCGGGGTTGGAGTAATGATACCGTCTGTCCCCGGTATGCACCATCATGGGGCACACGCCCTCGCACACGCTGTACAGTTTATCGGCGCGGGCCTCGGAGAGCGCGAACCGCTGCATATCGGGGTGCAGCTTAACACCCTTCAGCCCGTGCTCCAGCATGTAACGCAGCTCGCTTTCCGGGTCCTCCAGGTCGGGATGCAGCGTGCCGAACCCGATGAATCGGTCCGGATGGGCTTGGACCGTCCGGATGACGAAGTCGTTGATCACGCGCACGTGCGCGCCGTCCACCGCGGCGCTGAATACAAGGCACTGATCCACCCCGGCAGCATCGGCTGTGCGGATCAGGTCATCCGGCGTGCCCTGCAGCCCGTTCAGGGCGATCCCGTAAAACCGGCCGATGCTTTGAACGGCCTTCTGCGCGATCTTTTCGGGATAAATATGAGTATGACAGTCAATGATCATGGTTTCTTTCCTCATAGAGCATTGTGCGGCTTGCCGTACAGTCATGCATTATATCAAAGATCGCGCGGAATCACAATGCCGACGGGCCCTTTGCGCGTTTTTTTCAGCACCGCCCGTCCGGGAACGGCTGTTTGCTTTCCGGTTGTCATTCTCTGGTTTTTTATGCTATAATAGAGCATCGATCTGAACATGAAAACGGGGGATCATCCGCTTGAAGGGCGTCACAAAAACAGATTTTATGCGCGGCATGCAGTGCGAGCGTATGCTGTGGCTGGATAAGCATCGGCCGGAGAAGAAGATCATTCCGCCCGATGTGCGCCGCAGGCTTTTCATGGGCAATGTATTTGGCGATAAGGCCATGGGCATGCTGGGTCCCTATGAAGAGATGACCGTTTATCGCCCCGGGACTTCCATGCCGGATAAGGAACGGATGGTTCAGAACACCCGGCTGCATCTGCAGAAGGGCACGCCGGTGATCTGCGAGGCTGCTTTTGAATGGCAGGGCAATTATTGCGCGTGTGACCTGCTTCGCAAAACGGAGCAGGGATATCAGATGTATGAGGTCAAGAACGCTGGCGCGGTGAAGGATGTGTTCATCCGGGACGCGGCCTTTCAGGCTTATATCGTCAGGAAATGCGGTCTTGCGCTGGATAAGGTTTTTATCGTCTATCACGGCTATGATGAAGAAAATCCTTTCACCGCGGTCGAGGTCACCCCGGAGGTGATGGAACTGCTGGGTTGGGTGGAGGAGAATCTGGATCGTCTGAACCGGGCGCGCGGCAGCGAGCAGGAGATCCTTTGCCCGATGGGGCCGCAGTGCGACACGCCCTATGAGTGCTGGTATAAGCACTATTGTATGTCGGAACAGTATTTGAAGGAGAAAAGCAAATGAGGTTTTTGCATACCGCTGATCTACATATCGGCAAAATGCTGAATGATGTTTCGCTGCTGCAGGATCAGCAGACGGTGCTTTCGCAGATCGTGAATATCGCTGCGGAAAAGAAAGTGGACGGCGTGCTGATCGCGGGCGATGTCTATCAGCGCGCCGCGCCGACCGCCGAGGCCATGTCGGTGTTTGATGAGTTTGTCCGTCAATTGACCGAACAGGGTCAGAAGGTGTTTGTCATCAGCGGCAATCATGATTCCATGCTGCGCATCGCGTATCTGTCCCGTCTGGTGCGCGGTGCCGGGCTGTATGTGAGCGAGGCGTTTGAAGGAAGTCTGCAGCAGATCACCCTGCAGGATCAGTACGGCCCGCTCACCATCCATCTGCTGCCATTCATCCGCCCCATGCAGGTCAAACGCTTCTTCCCGGACCGGAAGATCGTTTCCTATCAGGATGCTGTTCAGGCTGTGCTGGAAAGCGCGGCGATCGACAGAAAGCAGCGGAATATCCTGCTCTGCCATCAGTTCATCACGGGCAGCGAGACCTGCGACAGCGAGGAAAAGAGCATCGGCGGTCTGGATAACATCGATGCTTCCGTGTTTGACGCGTTTGATTATGTGGCGCTGGGGCATATCCATAAGGCGCAGAAATGCGCGCGTGAAACACTGCGCTACGCCGGGTCGCCGCTCAAATATTCCTTCTCCGAGATGCAGCATAAAAAGAGCGTCGTCATCGTGGACATCGAAGAAAAAGGCGAGATCACGCTTAAAACAGAGCCGCTTTACAGTCCGCGGGATGTGCGCGCCGTGCGCGGCAAAATGGATCAGCTGATGCGCATGGATTACAGCGAGGATCTGATGTGGGTCACGTTGACGGATGAGGATGTACTGCCGGACGCGCGTCAGACGCTCAACACCGTGTTCCCGCATATCCTCAAATTCAGCATCGAAAACAGCAAAACAAAGCTGGATATGGATGTTCTCGCGCAGGAGCGAATGGAAGACCGCTCCGTGACCGATCTTTTCTGCGATTTTTACCGGCTGCAGAATAATGACAGAATGCCGGATGAACAACAGCTGCAGCTTCTGGAAAAGGTACTGAAAGAACTGGAGATGGAAGAGAAATGAAGCCGCTTTATCTGAACATGTCCGCGTTCGGCCCGTACGCGGATAAAACGGGGATCGATTTTGAAAAACTGGGCTCCGGCGGCATTTTCCTCATCACAGGCGATACCGGTGCCGGAAAGACCACCATTTTTGACGCCATTTCCTTCGCCCTGTACGGCGAAGCCTCCGGCGGCAAGGAACGCCGCGCGGCCAAGTCCTTCCGTTCCGACTGGGCTTCTCCCGGAACGCCCACCTATGTGGAACTGACCTTCTCTCATCAGGGACATATCTGGCGCGTGAAGCGCAATCCCGAATATACACGCCCCCGTAAGGCCGGCATGGGCGAGACCAAACAGCCCGCGAACGCTGTTCTTTCCAATATGGAGACAGGGGAGGTTTTCGAGGGCTGTGACGTGGTAGGGGATCTGATCCAGCAGATGCTGGGCCTGACCCGGGATCAGTTTGCCCAGACCGTGATGATCGCGCAGGGGGATTTTCTGCGCATCCTGAACGCCAAAAGCATCGATCGCAAAGCCCTGTTCCAGAAACTTTTCAAAACCGAGACCTACGCCGCGCTTCAGGAAAAGTTAAAGGAGATGTACAGCGCCTGTGAACGGGAGCAGAAGGAGCAGAATCTGCTGCTGTACAGCGCGGCCGCGCGGATCCGTATGGATAAGGATGATCCTTTCCGCGATGAACTGAACGCGCGTATCCGTCAGGGCGATGGAAAGGAAAAGGTGTTCGATCCCGCGATCCCGCAGCTGCTCAGCCAGCTCATTATGAGTGTACGCGAGAAGAAAAGCACGTTGGAGCAGACCGGTCGTCAGGCCGGTGAACAGTATCTGAAGCTGCGCGATGAATACAGCGAGAAAGCCGCGGTCAATGATGAGATCGCGGGGCGTGATCAGCTCAGGCAGCGCCTGAACGGCATGCTTCAGGAACGCTCCCTCCGGGATGAGCAGCGGCAGTCCCTTGAAGCGGATCGCCGCGCGCGTACGGTGGATATGCCTTTCGCCCTGTTGACAGCCAATCAGGTGGAGCATGAGAAGCTGCTTTCACAGATCCGGGAAACCGAAAACACGCTGGCAATGAGCCGCGCGCTGCTGCCGGAGGCGGAAAAGGCCGCGGCGGAGGCGGAAGAAAAATCAAAACAGGCGCCGGAAATGCGTCTGCGGGCATCCGAACTGGAAAAGGCGCTTCCTGTGCTGCGTGAAACGGAAGGCCTGATCCGTGATGAAAAGAAGGAAGCGGCGGCGCTGGCCGGGGCCTTTGCGGAAAGCCGGCAGGCGGACGCGGCCTATCAGGAAAAGAAGGAACGCTTCTACCGGGCGCAAAGCTGCCTGATCGCCGCGCAGCTGGAGGAGGGCAAGCCCTGCCCGGTCTGCGGTTCTCTTTCGCATCCGGCCCCTGCCGGGCGCACGGAGGACGCGGTCGACCGCGAGGAACTGGAGCAGGCGGAGCAGCAGGCCGCGCGGGCCAATGACATGCTCAACCGGATCAACACGGCGCTGACCGGGATCCGCACAAAGCTGCAGGCGGCGCAGTCGCGAATGCAGCAGCTTGGGCTGGACGGGGAAACCAAAGAGAGCGAACTGAAAAAGCAGGCCACCTCGCTGAAAAAGCAGGCGGATGGACTGGAAAAGGACGCGAAAACGGCAGCCGATCAGCTGCAGGCGCTGCGCCTGAAGCTGGGCACGCTGACCTCCGCGCTGGAGGAGCAGCAGAAGCACCTCAGGGCAAATGAAGAAAACGGCGCGCGCGTGCAGCGCGATTATGACGCGGCGATGGCGGCCGCCGGGTTTGAAAATGACGCGGCGCGAAAGATCAGCCGCCTGACGGATCTGTAGGTAACGAAACTGGAAAAGGAACTGCAGGATTACGAGAGCCGTCTGGCCTCGGCCCGGGATCGGCTGGCGGAATACGAAACAAAGCTGGAGGGCAAGTCCTATACGGATCTTGTCCTGCTGGAGCAGCCGCTGAAGGAAGCAAAACTGCTTTCCGATGAAGCGGAACGGGAACTTCGTGAACTGAGCAGCCGCCTCACTGTGAACGAGCAGGCGCTGAAGGAGATCCGTGACACCTTAAAAAAGAGCGAAAAGAAGAGCGAATACCGCGCTGCCGTCAGCGAATTGTATTTCGCTGTCTCCGGTCAGCAGTCGCAGCGCGCCAAGCTGACCTTCGAGGCTTATGTGCAGCAGTATTATTTCAAACTGGTCATCGCGGCCGCCAATCTGCGCCTGACCCGGCTGACAGAGGGCCGTTATGTGCTGCGCTGCCGGGAGGAAGCCCGGAATAAGGTAAGCCAGAGCGGTCTGGACATGGAAGTACTGGATCGCTCCACCATGCGCTGGCGTGATGTGTCCACCCTGTCCGGCGGCGAAAGCTTCCTGGCTTCGCTGGCGCTGGCGCTGGGGCTTTCGGATACCGTGCAGAACCGCAGCGGCGCGGTGCGGCTGGAGGCCATGTTCATTGATGAAGGCTTCGGCACGCTGGATGAGACCGCGCTGCAAAACGCGCTGGAACTGCTTCAGCAGCTTTCCGGCGGGGATCGCCTCATCGGCATCATCTCGCATATGCCCGAATTGAAGGAGCGGATCGATAACCGCATCGAGGTCACCCGCGGCGCGCGGGGAGCCGCGGCCTGCATCGCCGGGGTGTAACGGGAGCCGGGTATGAAGTTCTTTACCGAAACAGAAAAGTCCATCTACGCGGTCATCTGCCGTCATGACGGCATCAAGGCTTCTCAGATCGCGCGGCTGCTGAATATGGATCACACGCTCGTGAACCGTGAATTATACGGCAGCGCGCTCATGCGCGAGATGTGCTATCACGATCAGGATCATCTTTGGCATGGGCTGATCCGGCAGCAGGTGCCGCATGAGGGGCTGTATGACTGCTGCGCCTGGTATGGCAGGGTGAGCGAATTCATGGCCCTGTCCTCTGAAGACTGGCTTCGTGAAATGGAAGCCGGCTGCGCGCGTATCGGCCGCAATCTGAATGACACCCGCGGGGTCATCCATTCGTTTCTGGATTGCAGGGAGACCATGCGCCGCCTGTTTGCCGATCTGACCGACCTTGCCGGAAACCCGCATCAGGATTGGGAACTCGTCTTTGAAATGCGCCTGAACCGCGCGCGGTATATCCGCATCTACGCGGATGTGTTGGTCATCACAGAAAAACGGGTTTTCAGTCTGGAGTTCAAAATGAAGGACCGGATCGAGCCGGAGGAGGTCATTCAGGCCGCCAAGTATGTGCCGTATCTGGAGGTACTGTTCGGCCCGAGGGTGGATGTCATCCCCGCGCTGGTCCTGACCCGGGCGAATGATTTATTCACCTATCAGCCGATCGGGAACGCGGATGCCCTGCTGCCGGTCTGCAGCGGCGATATGCTGTTCAATGTGTTTGACGAGTATATGCAGTTCCTTCGCCGGTAAAACGCCCTGTTCCGTGAAAACGGAGCCGATCCGGCGTATATGAAAAGCAGCCTGTTACGGCTGCTTTTTCAGTATTATGATACACATTTTTCATGTGACCTGCAATGGACATTTTCTGATATTTTGTGACCTGAGCGAACTTTTATATAACCTTTTGTGACCTGAGCGAACCTTTATATAACCTTTTGTGACCTGGATTGAGCCGGACGGAGCCTGTGATCCGTTGCTCTGTCCCGGCCTCCGCCGCGGGCTTTTTTCGCGCGTTTTCCTTACAGATCGATCTCCAGGCAGACCCTCTCGTCCATGCAGCTGCCGCCGGCATACAGCCTGTAGCGTCCGGGTTCCACCACCCTCGCGCCTTCGCTTTCCATGTAGATGGCCATGTCTTCCGCGCTGACAGTGAATTCCGCCTTCCGGCATTCACCGGCGGCAAGGTCATGCAGGCGTTCAAAGCCGATCAGCCGGCGAACAGGATGCACCGTGCCGGAGGGGGAGACACGCTGCAGATACAGCTGCGCCGCTTCGTCGCCGATGACCGCGCCGGTGTTCTTCACATTGACCGATACCTTCAGGCCGCTTCCGGCCTTTTCGGCAGTCAGATCGCTGTAGTCAAAGGTGGTGTAGGAGAGACCGTATCCAAATGGATAGAGGACCGGCTTGTCAAAATAGCGGTAGGTCCTCGGATGATTGATCAGATCATAATCCTCGATCGGCGGCAGATCCGCGTCCTTCAGATACCATGTCATCGGCAGACGGCCAGCGGGATTGGCCTCCCCGAAGATCGCCGCGGCAAGCCCGTTGCCCAGATCCTGCGATCCGGTCGCGTTGGTCAGGATCGCGGGGATGTTCTCCTGCATCCAGTTGATCGCGTAGGGGTAATTGGTGATCAGCACGACCGCCACATTGGGGTTGACCGCGTGAATGGCTTCCACCAGTTTTTCCTGCATGGGGATCATTTCGATCGTGCCGCGGTCCACTTCCTCTTTCGCGTTGACCACAGGATCACAGCCGAGCGCCACGATCACCTTTTTGGCCTTCGCGGCCAGCGCCTTCGCTCGTTCGATGCCGTTTGAGACCATCTCCACCGTCAGCGTTTCCGCCTCGCGCTCGGAACCGGCCCATGCGGAGGCATTGTTGTTGCCTTCCTTGGTGTTGCTTTCCGGCGCCCTGCGGACGAGCGGATCAGTCATCAGCTTATCGTTTTCGATATAGAGGTTGCGGTTGCCGAAGCAATGGATATGGATGCCGCCTTCCTCGTCATTCCAGTATTCCGAAAGCGCCACGCTGTTCGCGTTCCTCGGCTCCGGCATCCGGACGGACTTCTCCGTGCCGATGGTGAAGCTTTCAAATACGAACCACGAGAACGGTTCATCGGAAGAGAGCGTGACACGCCCGTCCCCGTCGACCGTCAGATATTTTCTGTACTTCGGCGCGTACAGGAAATTGCTGCCCTCGCCCCAGTTGGTCTGCTCAAAGATCACCGCGTCTTCGGCGTTATCCACCAGGATCAGTTCCGCCGGTTCCTTGTTCGCGTTGCCGCGCGGCACAGGGGCCGGTTGGCTGGCGCCGAGATATTTCCCGCGCGCCTTCAGGCGGATCAGGTTCAGCCCGTTGTCGAACGGGATCTCGCGGCGCGCCTTCTTTTCAAGACCGGCCTTCAGCGTCACCTGATACAGCGGCTTTCCGCCGTACCAGTCCATATACCAGTGATCGGCCACATGCCCGATCAGCGCGATGTCATCGTCTTTTTTGAAGGGCAGGAAGCCGTTTTCGTTCTTCAGCAGGATATTGGATTCCTTGCTCATCTGCAGCGAGATTCGCTTGGCCTCGTCTGTGCCCACATCGGCCATGTCCAGCTCCGCGTACGGATCCTCGGGGTCAAAGGCCCCCTGACGGATCAGCTCGGTCAGGGTGCAGAGAATGGATTTGTCCATCTCGCTCTCGGTGATCAGACCGCGCGCATAAGCTTCACGGGCTGCCTTTTCCACCTCGCGGGCATCGCCCAGCATGGAGTCCACACCGGCCTTTACCCCCTCCGCCAGCGTCTCCGCGTGGGATTCAAAATAGTGGTGGAAGGTCACGGTCTGCAGAAAATCGCCGCCGTCGGTCATCGCGTACCGGATGCCCCATTGATCCTTCAGAATGTCCTGCACCTCATGGTTCAGCATGGCGGGCAGATGATTGATCTCATTATAGGAGGTCATCACGCCCTCGGCATGCCCCTCCGCCGCGCAGTAGCGATAGGGCTCCAGCTCGTAATCGTGCTTCACCTTCTCGCTGACCTCGGCATTGGTCACACAGCGCTGCCATTCCTGATTATTGGCGTAAAAATGCTTCAGCACCGCGGCGGTGCGCACACGGTCGCCCCGTTCGCCGGGCGCGACGGGGGAGCCGTCATAGTTGTGCTCATCCTGCATGCCCCTGATATATTCGGAGGCCATTTTACCGGTGAGGTACGGGTCCTCGCCGTAGCCCTCCTCCGTGCGCCCCCAGCGGGGATCGCGGCACAGGTCGATCGTTGGCCCCAGACGGCAGTGTCCTTCCTTGCCCACCGCGTTGCTGAACGCGCGGGATTCCCTGCCGGTCACGTCGCCGGCTTTGCGGATCAGCTCGCGGTCAAAGGTCGCGGCCATGCCGATGGGCTGGGTGAAGGAGGTCGTCGGCGTGGGGGGATAAGTTTCCCACTGACCGGCTCTGGCCTGTACGCCGTGCGCGCCTTCGCCGCTGCAGGCGGATACATGGATGCCCAGACGGTCGTTATTCAGCCTGAGCGTAAAGCAGCGGAATTTTTCCTCCAGTGTCATCTGGGAGATCAGCCATTTCGCGCGTTCCTGTACAGAAAGGTTTGTGTCATAAAGCGGCGTGTGATGATCCATATCGTACTCCGTTTCTGCGATCGTAATTGATGAAACCGATGTCCTGATTATATCATATCGCGGTCGTAATTATTGGACACAAATATTGAACAAATATACATTTCCTCTTTCGGCGCGCGGGGAAGGGATCACGGCCTGTAATAGTTCTGATACCACGTGTAACGGGAGAAGAACGTGGGGATCTCCTTCTCGGTAAAGTTTTCCGGGATCATTTTCCGCAGCACATCGCCGAAATACTGTTCCACTTCGGTATCCTTCAGCTTCAGCGCCTTCTGCATCAGAAACACGCTCACGGCCGGTTTGCGCCGGGCGTGATTCTTAATGGCGTTCACGTTCTGCTGCCATTCATTCATGGAAAGGTTCTTCCACCGGGCGATGTGCCTTGGCAGGATCACGGAAAGTGTATCTGCCCAGGTGTCGAATTTCGGCTTCACATCGTACCACATAAAGCACTTTTCCAGCATTTCCGCGTATCGTTTCAGAAAACGGTCCTTCATCTCGGGCACATTCAGCAGGGCGTTCAGCGGTTCATGCCGGAAGCCCTGATATTTGCCGTTCACGGGGCGGATGTAATACTCGATGGGGGAGGTGTCGGTCTCGTTATTGTTAAAGCCGGCCTCCACATCAAAGAGCAGATACTTCCATTTTCCGCCGGGCACGCGGTACATGCGCACGTTGGTAAAATCGCTGTTGCCGATGATGATCTCAAACAGCGCGTGAGTGAACAGGCTGTCCACATCCAGCCGCTCCGTCACAAAGGCCAGGTTCTCCGGCACGTTCAGATCCTTCGTCTTGCAGAAATCCACCAGTTCCAGCCAGTCGGCGTTATCGCCGTTCTGCACATAGGCGTCCGATCCGCTGCGGGCCAGAATGTCGATCCGGTCGATCTCATCCTCGTCCGTCACGCCCTCCCACTGGGCTACAAAATACTTGTTGATCTTCTCCCGCAGGTTGTAATGCCCGCGGTATTCGCCGTTGATATACACCTCGATCGCCAGCGCGTCCTGATAGATCAGATCCAGCCCCTCCGCCATGGAGGAGATCACGGGATCACGCAACCGGGTGGAAAAGGCGTCGCTGTTCGCGCTGCGCAGCAGCAGGGATTTGTAGGAGGTGTAATCGCGGTTGGGGAAGGGGTTAAAATTGAAGCGGCTTTCCCCGTAGGCCGGGCGCGCGTAGATGGCAATGGATTTCTGCGTGTTCTGCCGCGCGCTGTGCCCGGCAGCCGTGAAGGTGCCCGTCTGATTGATCAGGCAGCTGCCGGAAATATCAAAGTATTCGATGTTGGTGGGGTATTCCAGCTCTTTTTCATAGTTGGGCGTGCTGCCGGTGCCGCGGGCCAGCGCGCCGGTCTTGCTGTCAAAAAGATATTTCTCGTCTGTGATCAGGCACACCACCGGCACATCCTGCGGCTCGTTGATCAGGTAGGTCGCGCTCACAACCGCGCTGGGCACAGCATCCTCACGGAAGGCGCGCACGCGCAGCACACCGGTCTCGCTGAAGGCGATCCCCTCCTGCGGCAGCGCCTTGCTTTTTTCGGTTGGGGTGGAGCCGTCCAGCGTGTATCGCAGGGTATCGCCCGCCGTGCCCGCGGCATGCACAGTGATGCTGCCCGCGTAAAAGCCGCCGCTTTCGCTGATCACCGGCGTGTCGCAGCGGGAGGCATAGCCCTCCTTCGGGTTGGCCTTTCCGGGGGTATCGGAGGCGAGGAAAAGGTATTCGCTCCCGCCGCCCGGCAGCCCCCAGCTGATCGTGCCGTATTGCGAAGGCACATACAGGCTGTCCATCACGGTCACGCCGTCAGCAGCGGTCAGCACCAGTGTCGCGCCCTTGGAGGAGATCTTGAAGGGCGTATAGTAGGTGCCGTTCCGTCCGGGGTCATGCTCCTCGCCCGTGCAGTACACCAGCAGGAAACTGCCGCCCTTCAGCTTCGTCCCAGCAGGAAATTGCCACTTCAGGGGCTTATCCGGGTTGTTGCTCAGGTAACAGCCGCTCAGGTCCGCGGTGCTCTTGCCGTTGTTGTACAGCTCCAACCAGTCATAGGCTTCGCCGTTCGTATAGGTGCCGTTCTGCGCCATCACTTCGTTGATGATCACCTCTGCCTGCGCGGCGCCGCACAGCAGCAGGAGCATCGCGCCCAGAACGATCAGGCTTTTACAGATATTTTTCATTGAATTTCCTTTTTGCTTCCGGATTGATAAATTCGATCTCCATCCGGTCAAAATCTACGCTTTCGATAAAGTGATCCGGCAGAAAACGGGTCTGGCTGAAGCTTTCCCAATCCCGTTCATGCTTTTCGATCACCATCGGGCGCGGCACATCCAGCTTGCGGCAGCATTCCTCCAGCGCGTCCTGCCACGAATCCAGCGTGCAGGGATAAGTGGTATCGCGCAGAATGCGGTTGTGCCTGATCAGTCGCACCCAAAGACTTGTATTCGCCATAATTCCTCCGCAAATGGTCACCGGCGCGTTTTCCGCCCCCGTTCAGGGAGCGCTCCGGTGCTCTACCATCCTATTTTATTGCGCGGCGCGTTGGGTGTCAATACGACCGCCGCGCGGACCTTCCGCCATCCGCCGAACACAGCTTCTGTTCTGATCAATATGCCGGGAAAACCCCGCGCGCGGATCGATCCCTCCGCGTTTTTTTCGTACCCCGATCCCGCCGCGGGATCAGACCCGGCCCGGGCCGCGAACCCTGCCGGCCCTGGGCCTTCCTGATGGCTTTTTCATCGTCTCTCATCGCCTCCGGGGCAGCCATTCTTACCAAATTTGAAAAAAGGGATTGACAAAACCATGATCCCTTGCTATACTACATAAGCGCTGTTAAGAGGCTGCCTCATGGAGAGATGGCCGAGTGGTTTAAGGCGCCAGTCTTGAAAACTGGTGATGTCGCAAGGCACCGGGGGTTCGAATCCCTCTCTCTCCGCCACTTTTTCTTTTCAGCACGCCGGGTGTACGGTCCACACACGGTCACAAGTTCACATCATGGAGAAGTACCCAAGAGGCCGAAGGGGCTCCCCTGCTAAGGGAGTAGTCTGGGATAACCGGAGCGAGAGTTCAAATCTCTCCTTCTCCGCCAAAGCACCTGATCTGTAAAGATCGGGTGCTTTTTCGTGCCTGAAGATCGCGCGTTCGTTCTATCTTTTCACGCCGCGCGCCCCCATTCCCCAAAAACAAAAAAAGAGCCTTCGGGCTCGTCGGTCGTCAGCAGGGAAGAAGCGGTTACGGAAGTCACCAGAATGGCATCCATGGGCACCTGCAGCAGGGTGCTGAGGGCCAGCAGGTTATCCACGGAGGGGAGAGAAGCGCCGCTCTGCCATTTGTAGATGGCCTGCGGGGCGTCAAACCCGAAATAATCCTGCAGATCCCGCACAGAAAGACCGCGCTGCCTGCGCAGTTCCGCAATGTGCTTGCCGGTGGCTTCAAGGTCGATCGTCGGAAAGAAAGTAACTTTCATCACAATACCTCCTGCCATATGCAATTTGTCGGTCGTTCGTGTTCTTCGCGCGTGAGGCATATTTTAGCAGAGAACACCCGGCTTTGCAACCCCCTTTTTTGTGATTTTTTGTTATTTTTCGGGCGTTTTTGAAAACCATTTGGGAGAATTCGTGAAAAGCTTTTGAAAAATGGCTTTTGACCGGCAAAACATCATGAAAAATGTCGTTTGTGGTACTATAATATGACCACAACCTCTTCTTAGAGGCACTACACCCCGGCACTTTCACCGGGGTTTGAAACATCCATTTGGATGAATGATCTTCTACACATAGCGCTACATCCCGGTCTTTGCACCGGGATCTGAAACCGGCGGAGAAGGCAATGCGCCATCCTTCGCCGTGTCATTCTCCGGCTGATAACAGCATGGATCCAATCAAAAAAGAGCTTCCATTCGTGGAGGCTCTTTTTTTCAACTACAGGTTGAATGACAATCGCGCCGCGCCCTGCTATCATGATCCCGTAATCACGAAAGGGGTGAGCCGTGTGAAAGAAACCAAACTTGTTTCTCCGGCCAAGATGAGCAAGAAAGCGCGCCGCGAGCTTTATGCCGCCCGGCGCGGCAGCTGGGATGGCGTTGTGCCGGTCACGCGCGTGATCCCAAACAAGAAAAAGGACGCGAAATCCGCGCGCAAAGCAACCCAGTACGAAAACGACTGAACAGAAAGGGGAATGTCCATGAATAAGCAATTTGAAACCGCGCCGTTCCCGGTGCAGCTTCCCGAAATCACCCGTACCGTCATCCGGCAGATGAGCCCTGGCCTGCCCGTGCCGGATCTGGTCAGCTACTACGTGCTGGAAAAGGAGCGTGTCATCTATCTGGAGCACGATGTGGATGAAAAGCTCCTGAACATTCAGCGCATGATCCTGCGCTGGAACATGGAGGATCGTCAGCTTCCGCCCGCGGAGCGCCGGCCCATCCGCCTGTGTATTTTCTCCTACGGCGGTAATTCGGATTATATGTGGGCGCTGGTGGATACCATCGAGGCCAGCGAAACGCCGGTCTATACCATCAACGCGGGCATGGCCGCCTCGGCAGCCGGCATCATTTATCTGGCTGGGCACAGGCGCTTCATGCTGTCCCACAGCAAACTGCTCATCCACGAAGGCTCCGCCAGCATGTCCGGTGACGCGGTGAAGGTGATCGACGCCGGTGAAAACTACAAAAAGATGATGAAGCAGATGAAGGAATATGTCCTCAGCCGCACCGCCATCAGCGCCGCGGCGCTCAATAAGCAGCGCTGCCACGATTGGGAGCTGGACGCGGCCTACTGCCTGGAGCACGGCGTGTGCGATGCCGTCATCCGCAAGCTCAGCGAGGTCATGTAAAAGTTATATATTAAGTTCAGGATCGGATCAGCATGACGATACACTTTCTGTGAAAGTCTGTATCTTTGTTATTGAATAACCCTTGAGGCGAAAAGGCTGATATTTTCTGTACTTTCCTTGATTTGTATGTTATACTCATTTTGATGTTTTATATTGTCTGCAATAAAGGAGTACTGAAAATGGCTGATAAGACCTCCGCCAATCTTGGCTTCGAGAAACAACTGTGGGATGCAGCATGCGTCCTTTGGGGGCACATCCCTGCCGCTGAATATCGTCAGGTCATTGTCGGCCTGATTTTTCTGCGTTATATCTCTGCTGCATTCGATCGTCGATATCAGGAACTCGTCGCCGAAGGTGACGGCTTTGAAGATGATCCAGACGCATATATGATGGACAATATCTTTTTCGTGCCGGAGTGCGCTCGTTGGGCTACCATTGCAGCTGCTGCGCACACACCGGAAATCGGCAAGGTGCTCGATACTGCCATGCGTGCCATTGAGGACGACAACAAGACGCTGAAGAATGTTCTGCCCAAGATTTACTCCAATCCCGATCTGGACAAGAAGGTTCTGGGTGAAGTGGTTGATCTCTTCACCAACAACATCGTCATGGATGGCACTGAAGCCAGCCAGGATCTGTTGGGTCGCACCTATGAATACTGCATTGCCCAGTTCGCAGCAAAGGAAGGCAAAGGCGGCGGCGAATTCTATACGCCCTCCTGTATTGTCCGTACCTTGGTCGAAGTGCTGCGCCCCTTTGATAACTGCCGTGTGTATGACCCTGCCTGTGGTTCCGGTGGCATGTTTGTTCAGAGCGCAAAGTTCCTGAAGGCTCACGGTGGCAGCAAGGGTATGTCTGTCTATGGTCAGGAGGCTAACTCTGACACTTGGAAGATGGCGAAGATCAACATGGCTGTTCGTGGCATCAACGCGGATTTCGGCCCGTACCACGCCGACACCTTCACAAATGATCTGCACCCGACACTGAAGGCGGACTTCATCATGGCCAATCCGCCCTTCAACTATCATCCCTGGCATCAGGAAGAGCTGACAACCGATATCCGCTGGAAGTATGGTCTACCGCCTTCCGGGAATGCCAACTTTGCATGGATTCAGCACATGATTCATCATCTTGCTCCCAACGGCAAGATCGGTCTAGTGCTGGCAAATGGTGCGCTTTCTTCCCAGAGCGGTGGTGAAGGTGATATCCGTAAGAAGATCATCGAGGCCGATCTGGTCGAGGCCATTGTCGCCATGCCGACCAACCTGTTCTACAGCGTAACCATTCCTGTTTCGCTGTGGTTCATCAGCCGCAACAAGAAGAATAAGGGAAAGACAGTATTCATTGATGCGCGTAAGTTGGGCACCATGGTGGATCGCATCCATCGCGACCTTTCCGATGAGGATATTTCCCGTATCGCTGATACCGTTGCCGCATTCCAACAGGGAACGCTGGCTGACGAGAAGGGCTTCTGCGCAGTTGCATCTCTGCAAGATATTGCAGCACAGGATTACATTCTGACTCCTGGCCGCTATGTTGGCATTGAGGAGCAGGAAGATGATGGCGAGCCATTTGAAGAGAAGATGACCCGATTGACGGGCGAACTGGCTGGGTTGTTTGAGCAGTCCCATAAGCTTGAAGTAGAAATTCGTGAGAAGCTGGGGGCAATTGGATATGAAATATAACCTTTCCAACCTGTGTGACTACGTCAAAGGTAAGATTGATGTTGCAGCATTGAGCGAATACACTTACATTTCTACAGAGAATATGCTCCCCAATAAAGTGGGTATCACAAATGCCTCCTCGCTTCCTACCATATCGCAAACACAAGCCTTTCTTACCGGAGATGTTTTGGTATCGAATATCAGGCCGTATTTCAAAAAAATATGGTTTGCCAGATTTGATGGTGGTTGCTCCAATGATGTACTCGTGTTTCGAGCAAAGCCTGGCATGAGTAAGCGTTTTTTGTACTATGTGCTTTCTGACGATGCATTTTTTGAATATTCAATGGCTACATCAAAAGGAACAAAGATGCCTCGTGGGGATAAAATAGCTATTTTGAAGTATGAAGTGCCTCATTATACATTTGAGGAACAGGAAAAAATTGCAGACATTTTAGAACTGTTTGACAGGAAAATACAACTCAATACAGAGATAAATGATAATTTAGAGCAGCAAGCGTTGGCAATATACGACTCAATGTTTGGCAAAGAACGTAGCCGCTAGGCACATCCAGGTGTACTAAAAGATATCGCCGACATCACTATGGGACAATCTCCGAGTGGCTCCAGCTATAATGAGGATGGCATCGGCGAAGTATTCTACCAGGGACGCGCTGAGTTTGGTTCGCGGTTTCCGACACGGCGTCTATTTACAACGGAACCAAAACGAATGGCAGAAACTGGCGATATACTTATGAGCGTCCGCGCACCTGTAGGCGACCTTAATGTTGCTTACGAACGGTGCTGTATTGGTCGTGGTCTTGGCGCTATTCATAGCAAAACCGGACATCAGGCTTATATGCTGTATACCATGTTTGCTTTACGCCCTGAATTGGATGTTTTCAATGGCGAGGGTACCGTGTTTGGCTCCATCAACCGTGATTCGCTCAACAGTATGCCAGTCATGATACCTACTGCTGAAGAAATGGATACTTTCGAGGCTATTGTTCAGCCGATGGATGCAATGATTCGAAACAATTATGAGGAAAATTGCCGTCTACAGACAGTGAGAGATACGCTTCTTCCTCGCCTTATGACAGGCGAGGTCGACGTGTCTGATATCATGGTTTAAGCAGCTAAATTATCATTTACCACTCCATACCCCCTACCAGTGGCAGGGGTAACTCA